>DASUYB010000173.1 GCA_036377595.1 Longimicrobium sp.
GTTCGATCTTCCGCATCGAGGTTCCGCGCGTGGACTGAGTTCGATGGTCTCACGCAGAGTCAGCAGGGTCAGCAGAGAACTGCAGCTGTTTCTCTGCTGTCCCTGCTGACTCTGCGTGAGGCAAATCTGTCTCCCTATACGCACCCACAGGTGCCTGCTTGCGGGGGAATCATCATCTCCCTACGTCTGTCTCTCGACGCTGGAGATGGGAACCGCGGGGAGAAACGGGAGAGGGATGATGGAGAAGCGGAAGCTGGGAACGCAGGGGCTGGAGGTGAGCGCCGAGGGGCTGGGGTGCATGGGGATGAGCGAGTTCTATGGCCCGGGCGACGAGGCGGAGAGCATCGCCACCATCCACCGGGCTCTCGATCTCGGGGTGAACTTCCTGGACACGGCCGACATGTACGGGCCGTTCAAGAACGAGGAGCTGGTCGGGCGCGCCATCCGCGGGCGGCGGGGCGAGGTGGTGCTGGCCACCAAGTTCGGCATCGTCCGCGACGCGAACGATCCGTCGATCCGCGGGATCAGCGGGCGGCCGGACTACGTGCGCAAAGCGGCGGACGGATCGCTGCGGCGGCTCGGCGTGGACCACGTCGACCTCTACTATCAGCATCGCGTGGACCCGGAGGTGCCGATCGAGGACACGGTCGGGGCGATGAGCCGCCTGGTGGAGGAGGGGAAGGTGCGCTTCCTGGGCCTCAGCGAGGCGGGCGCGGAGACCATCCGCCGCGCGCACGCGACGCACCCCATCACCGCGCTGCAGAGCGAGTACTCGCTGTGGAGCCGCGACATCGAGGACGACATCATCCCCGCCATCCGCGAGCTGGGGATCGGCCTCGTGGCCTACAGCCCGCTGGGACGGGGATTCCTCACCGGGCGCTTCGCCAGCGTAGACGACCTTGCGCCGGACGACTTCCGCCGCCACTCGCCGCGCTTCCAGGGCGAGAACTTCGCGAAGAACCTGGAGCTGGTCCGCCACATCGAGCAGCTGGCCGCGGCGAAGGGGTGCACGCCGTCGCAGCTGGCGCTCGCGTGGGTGATGGCGCGGGGCGAGGACATCGTCCCCATCCCCGGCACCAAGCGGCGGACATACCTGGAGGAGAACGTGGCCGCGGTGGAAGTGGAGCTTACCGCGGACGACATGGCGCGGATCGAGGAGATCGCGCCGCAGGGGGTGGCCGCCGGCACGCGCTATCCCGCCGCGGCGATGGCTTCCATCGGCCGGTGAGAAAGAGGACGACCGTCACGTCTCGCATCAGTTGACAGGCCCGGCGGACGGCGGTAGCTTCGATTCAGGAAACGTCTGATTCAGTTACGGAGACGCGGTGGACGCGTCCCGCCGAAGCGGACGATGGAGACGGAGAAGACAAGGCCTTGCCCGGCAGAGCGCCCGGGCAAGGCCTTTCTGCGTTCCCGAACGGCGGACGCGCCATCGGGATACGCGGTCGGCGAGGGACCAAGACAGGGCGACGAAGCGCCCCGGGCCGGCACAGCGACCGGCCGGGGCCTTCGCCGCGTCCGGGGAGGGGAGGGCCCGACCAGCCAGGCACGCCGCAACCCCGCGGCGCGCGGCCCACCGTCCAGGAGTCCCGATCATGGCCAACTGCAACACCCAGACGCCTCCCGACCCCAACCGCCGGGAGAACGCCCGCAACAAGCGCATCCAGGCGGCCGACATCGCCTACAACCGCGCGCACCCCTGCCACCAGAACAACTGCGAGGAGAACGACTACCCCTACGTCGCCAACTACTCCAAGGGACTGCAGCACGACTCGCTGGGCGACGTGATCCCCGCGTCGTACCAGTCGATGATCTACGCGCTGCAGACCCGCAACCCGGTGGACTTCGAGAACATCCAGCTGGGCCCCGGCGGGAAGAAGCTCACCAACCCGCAGGCCGGGCTCGCCTTCGACCTGCAGGGCGCCGACCCGCAGGCGGTGACCATGCCCCCGGCGCCGCGGATCGACAGCGCCGAGGTGTCGAGCGAGATGGGCGAGCTGTACTGGATGGCGCTCGCGCGCGACGTGCATTTCAACGAGTACAGCTGGAACCCCGTGGTGCAGCAGGCCATCCAGTCGCTGAACACCGAGTTCAGCTACTACCAGCCGCGCTCCGTCTACGGCTCCATCAACTACCAGAACGTGTTCCGCGGCGTGTATCCCGGCGAGGCGGTGGGGCCCTACCTGTCGCAGTTCCTGCTGAAGGGGAACAGCGACCCCGGCAGCCAGCCCGGGCAGGGGCGCTACGACAGCGACGGCTTCATCCGCTACGGCGCGCTGAAGATCGACCAGCGGCGGCAGACGGTGCAGCCCAACATCGACTACCTGACCGACTTCTACTGGTGGCTGCAGGTGCAGGACGGGGCCGACAAGCGCGGGATGGACGTGTTCGACCCCACGCGCAGGTTCATCCGCAACCTGCGCGACCTGGGGAACTTCGTGCACTTCGACAACGTGGCCGACGCGTTCTACAACGCCGCGTGGTACCTGCTGCAGGAGCCCGTGGGCGACCAGCAGACCAGCTCGGCGCGGCCCGACATCGACCGCGAGTTCCCCTTCGACCAGATGAACCCGTACAACGGCTACGTGAAGCAGGCGCCGCTGGTGACCTACGGCGACATCCACGGGCTGCGGCTGGTGTGGGAGACGGTGACGCGGGCGCTGCAGGCGGTGTGGTTCCAGAAGTGGTTCGTGCACCGGCGCCTGCGCCCCGAGGAGCTGGGCGGGCGCATCGACAACCACCTGAGCGGCCGGCGCTACTATCCGCAGATCAACAGCGAGATCCTGAACTCGCTGACGGGCGGGCTGCTGCACTCGTACTTCCCCAGCCGCTGGGGCTCGTACCTGCTGCCGCAGGCCTTCCCCGAGGGGGCGCCCACGCACCCGTCGTACGGCGCGGGGCACGCCACAGCGGCGGGCGCGCTGGCCACGATCCTCAAGGCGTTCTTCAACGAGGATACGCCCATCGAGAACCCGGTGGTGGCCAGCCCCGACGGGCTGTCGCTGATCCCCTACACCGGCGGCGACGCGTGGCAGATGACGGTGGGCGGCGAGCTGAACAAGCTGGCCGGGAACATCGCCATCGGCCGCAACGGGGCCGGGGTGCACTGGAACAGCGACTACCGCCTGTCGCTGCTGCTGGGCGAGGAGATCGCCATCCGCATCCTGCAGGAGCAGAGCATCCTGTACAACGAGGGCGGCGGCTTCATGCTCACCCGCTTCGACGGCCAGTGCATCAAGATCTGGGACGGGCACGTGGACTACTGCGGCGGCGGCTCCGTCGAGCCCAACACCACCGCGCCGTACGGCGAGGAGTGCCCCACCACCAGCGTGGCCGGCGAGGAGACCACCTGCGTGAACTGCAGCGAGGAGAGCTCGTACGACTTCGCCGGCGAGGAGACGACGTACGACTTCGTCGGCGAGGAGACCACGTACGACTACTCCGGCGAGGAGAGCTCGAACCCGTACGACCCGGCGCCCGCCTCGACCGACCAGCCGCGCCAGCTCCCGGAGAACTGAGACCGGTCTCGACCATACCCGGAGGGTCTCCGCCGCCGCGCGCGGCGGAGGCCCTCCTCCCGAACCTCCACGCGCGGAAGGCGCCCGCGGGAGGCGGGCGTCCTTCGCCCGAACCCCGATACCGACGTGGACTCCCTGACCCCTCCGCGGGAATCGCCCCCCGGCCCGCTGCTGATCGCCGGCGGCGAGATCGACTACAGCCTGCACTCGCTCCGCCGGCAGGCGCTGACGCGCGGCTTCGAGCATATCGTGCTCTTCTCCGGCGCCTCCGGCCAGCCGACGCTGAGCTGGGACATGGAGCGCGACCGGCTGGAGCTGGACGGCCGCGAGATCCGCCCCGGCGCGTGCTTCATCCGCAACGACGTGTTCTCCTACATGGCCGACAAGCGCGAGGAGACGGCGCGCCGCGCGCAGGCGTGGTACGCCGCCATCGCCGGCTGGCTGATGGTGCATCCCGAGGTGCGCATCCTCAACCGCCGCTTCGGCAGCAACAACAACAAGCCCTACCAGCTCCACCTCGCGCGTCTCGCCGGGCTCGACGTGCCCACGACACGCATCACCAACGACCTGGACGCGGTGGAGCGCTGGGCGGGTGAGCGCTTGCTCGTCGCCAAGCCCGTGCAGGGCGGCTCGCACTGCCGGGAGATCGAGGAGATGGTGGAGGTCGCGCGCGACGAGCCCGCGGGGCCGTTCATCGTGCAGAACCGCCTGGTGCAGCCGGAGATCCGCCTGTACCGGATCGGCGGGCGGTTCGTCGCCTTCGAGATGCGCTCGGAGGTGCTGGACTACCGCACCACCGCGGCCACGCAGGTCATCCCCCGGCCGCTGTCCGAGGTCCCGCGCGAGCTGTGCGACGGACTGGCGCGGGTGATGGACGCGCTGGCGATGGACTTCGGCGCGGCGGACTTCAAGACGGACCCGGAGACGGGGCGGTTCGTGTTCCTGGAGATCAACTCGTCGCCGATGTTCTACGGCTTCGACCTGAGCTCGCGCGGCGCGGTGAGCGACGCCATCCTCGACGCGCTGACCGGCGGCCCCGCGCCGCGCGAGCCCGCGCGCGAGCCCGCCGCATACGCCGCCGCGGACGAGCTCGCCGTCGCGCCCGTCTAGCGCGCTCGTCGCCGCATCGAACCACGGCCCCGCGCCTCCGGCAGGCGCGGGGCCGTTCCGCATTCCGGACTCGGATCGATCCTCGGCGACGACAGTGCGGACGGAGCGATTGAACGTCACCCTCCCGCAACTCGCCTTCACGCATTATCGATTCATCCCAGCAACGTACCCTTCGGGCCTTCACGCATGGACATTCTGTAATCTCGGCGCGCTGCTGCTCCGATCACTTCGGGCGATTCTCATCTCCAGCGGCGGCATCCGACCGCCGCCCCGGCAGGCACGCGGACCGCGGGGAGCCGCCGGCCTGCATCTCCTACCATCCCCGCCGCGGGAGGCGATCATGCGCAAGCTGGCACTGAACCCGAACGAGCTGGTCGTGCAATCGTTCCCCACCCTGGAGGCCGAGTCGAAGCGGGGAACGGTGCACGGGATGGACGTGACCAACCAGGACACCTGCAACGGCCCCGGCACCACCTGCGCTCCCGGGTGCACGCGGGTGGACACCTGCGTGAGCTGCCCGAACACGTGCGTCAACACGTGCGCGAGCTGTCCGGTCAGCTGCAACCCCGCCGACTGCCCCAGCTCCGACGGCCGCTGCTGAGCGGAGGTTGGCTGAGGGTGTCGCGAGCAGCGGCCCGGCATCCCGCCGGGCCGCTGCGATTTGTCCGATTCAACTCGACCGTTTCCGTGGGTTGAGTTCCGTCTCTGGTAAGTTGATCGTCACTCGAACGTGGAGGAGACGATGAGACGAGCACCCGACCCGATCCGCAGGGCTATCCGCTGGGGACTCGACGTTACGCTGCTGACCTCGTCGCTCGAGCATCCTCCCGCGGAGCGCCTGGTCCGAGCAGTAAACAACGCGGCTTCCGTACAGATCATCCGGAGGGCGCCTCCAATCGACCTCCTGGGAATCATCGAAGCGCTGGCGAACGACGGCGTGCGGGTCGTTCTGGTCGGCGGATTGGCCGCGTCGGTGCACGGCTCGGCCCACGTCACCTGGGATCTCGATCTTTGCTACGACTCCGCGCCCGAGAACGTCGAGCGCATGGTGCGGGTGCTGGAGCGGTGGAATCCTGTGCCGCGTGAAAACCCGGACGCGGATACCTGGCGGCTGGACGCGGCTTCGCTCGCAAGCGCACCGGTCACGAGGCTGCGCACGACGATAGGCGAAGTCGACCTGTTCCGTGAGATGATCGGCGTGGGCGACTACGCGGCGTGCCGAGCGAAGGCGGAGCGGGTCTGCCTCGAGGAGTTCGAAGTATGGGTCCTTTACCTCAACGCCCTGATCTCCGCGAAACGCCTCTCTCCCCGGTGCCCCGAGCGCGGTCCTCTGTTCTCGCTGAAAGCGTTGCGTGCGTTGAAGGAACGGGAGCGCGCCACCGCAACGGCTGAAGGGCCGACCCTCGCGGACCGGCCCTTCGCATCTCCATCTGCCGATGTGATCGCCTACCGCACCAGCCCGCCGTCCATCACGTCGATCTGGGCGGTGGAGGCGGGGCGCTCGCGCTGGAGGCGGGCGGCCACCGTCTCGGCCTGGCGCATCACGCGCAGGATGTTCTCGCCCAGGACCTTGCGCACGTCGGCGTCGCTGTAGCCGCGGCGCAGCAGCTCGGCGGTGAGGTAGGGGAAGCGCGACACGTCCTCCAGCCCCACCGGCAGCGACGTCACCCCGTCGTAGTCCGACCCGTACCCCACGTGGTCGATCCCCGCCACCTTCACGATGTGGTCGATGTGGTCCGCCACGGTGCGGATGGTGCCGCGCGGCATGGGGTTCTGCCGCCGCCAGTCGGCCACGTAGCGCTCGCGCGCAGCGGCGTCACTGGGGTAGAGCTGGTTCGCGCGCGCCTGCACGGCGTAGCTCTCGCGCGTCAGGGAGACCGCGTTGGGCTCCACGAAGCCGGAGTAGAAGTTCACCATCACGATGCCCCCGTTCTCCTTCAGGTGAGCGAGGATCGAGTCCGGCACGTTGCGAGGCACGTCGGTGATGGCCCGCGCGGAGGAGTGCGAGAAGATCACCGGCGCCTGCGAGACGCGGATGGCGTCGCTCATCGTCCCCGGCGACACGTGCGAGAGGTCGACCAGCATCCCCAGCCGGTTCATCTCCCGCACCACCTCCTCGCCGAACCTGGTCAGCCCGCCGTGCTTCGCGCTGTCGGTGGCGGCGTCGGCCCAGTCGATGGTGCTGGTGTGGGTGAGCGTCATGTAGCGCGCGCCCATGCCGTACATCTGCCGCAGCGCGCCCAGCGAGTTCTCGATCGCGTGCCCGCCCTCGATGCCGATCAGCGCGGCGATGTGGTGCTCGCGGTGGATGCGCTCCACGTCGGCGGCCGTCAGCGCCAGCTCCATGTCGGGCGAGCGCTCGGCCATGCGGTGGATCAGGTCGATCTGCTCCAGCGCGACCCGCGCCGGCCCGGGCACGCGCCCGATGGTCTCCACCGGCACGTAGGCCGCCCAGAACACGCCGCCCACGCCGCCGGCCCTGAGCCGCGCGACGTCGGTGTGGTTCCGCGGGAGCGGGCCGTCGGGGTTCATCCGCGCCAGGTCGAGGTAGCCGTTCTGGCGGATCTCCCACGGCAGGTCGTTGTGGCCGTCGACCATGGGCACCTGCTCGTGCAGGCGGCGGGCGCGGGCCAGGAGCGCGGCGGAGTCGGCCTGCGCGTCGAGCGCGGCCGCGGAGGCGAGGGTCAGGGCGGCGGCCACGAGAACGGCGTTGCGCATGGGGTTCGGGTGCTCGAGTGCTGGTGCGGGAGGAGGATCGGCAACTGGCGAGACCGCGGCCGGAAGGAGAGGGGCGAATGAATTCGCCGCGGTTTCAACCGCCCCTTGCACCCCGGCCCGCCGGAGATCTCATCAGGATTGCACCGAAAATAAGGAGCGGGAGCGCGCCGATCAAACGCACTCCCGCACTTTCGCACTCCCGCACCTCTCCGTCTCGATCTCCCTATCGGCTGAGACCGCGGAAGATCCCCACCGATTGCAGCGCGAGGGCACGCGACCGGCCGATCCACTCCACGTTCGCGATCAGCCGCCGGCGCCGCACGAAGCCGTCGAGCGCCACCGGCTGCCGCGAGAACTCGTCGGCCAGCTGCACGGGGACGAGCAGGAGGAAGTCCTCGCGGCGCGGGTCGTCCTGCGCGCCCCACTTGCAGTCGGCCGCCGACACGCGGTTGGTGGCCGAATCGGCGATGGCCGCGATGGGCGCCTCCACGCTGTCGGTGGACTCGATGGCCACCTGCGCGGGCGCCTCGCAGTAGAGCTGCGCCTGCACGATGCGGCCCACCGCGCGGTCGCCCTCCAGCGTCAGCCGCTCGAAGTCGCCCGTGGTCATCGCCTGCTCCACGCGCCCGCCCTGCCGCGGCGTGTGCGTGGTGTCGAGCGGCGGCGGCGCGGGCCGGATGGGCGCCACCGGGCCGCTCGGCTCGTTGCTCCCGCCGCCGCGGAAAACGAGGAACAGCAGCAGCACGGCGCCGGCCCCATAGGCCGCGTAGGCCCAGGGCCTGCGCCACGGGGGCGGGGGCGCGCGCCGGTCGACGCGCCTCCGGTCACTGCCACGCCGGTCCCCGCCCCGCTTCTCTCCGGCCGGAGCCTCGCCCGCTTCCGCCATTCCGTCCCTGTGTGTCTGGTTGGGTGGGTCAGGTACGACTCGGTTACGTGGGTAGATGCACGGACCGGGCTCCGGGGTTGGATCTCATGCCAGCTCCGGATGAAGTATTAGCGTCCCACCGGATCCCGTGCTGCCGCGATGATCGATCCTTCGGCCTGCAAACGCTTGCGCAGACGCCGGTTACGGTCTGGCCGGCCTCAGGATGACGTCAGTTTGGGATCGGTCTGGGCGCAACCACCAGATTCCCGGATTTCGTATCAGGCACGCGGCGGCGCGGGCGGCAGCGTGAGCCGGAAGGTGCTTCCCACGCCCACGGTGGAGCTGACGTCGATGCGCCCGCCCAGCAGCCGCGCCAGCTGCCGCGCGATGGGCAGCCCCAGCCCGGTGCCGTCGATCCCCGACGAGTCGCCGTTCTCGTCGCGCGCCAGCTGCACGAACTCGTCGAAGATGCGCCCCAGGTCCTCGGGCGCGATCCCCGGCCCGCCGTCGGTGACCTCGACCTGTACCCCGCCCTCGCGCGAAGGCTGCACCCGCACCCACACGGGCGACCCCGCGCCGAACTTCATGGCGTTGGAGACCAGGTTCAGCAGCACCTGCCGCACCCGCCGGGGATCCGTGGTCACCACCCCATCGCCTTCCACGCGCAGCTGCAGCTCGCTGTATCGCGCGTCGGCCGCCGGGCGCAGCGTGGCGAAGAGCTCCTCCACCACGCGGCGCAGCTCCACGCGCTCGGGAACGATCTCCATCCGCCCCGCCTCGATGCGGGAGATGTCGAGGACGTCGTCCACCAGCTCGCGCAGGTGCTGCGCGGCGCGCTGCGAGCGCTCGATGGCCAGCTCCTGCTGCTCGTTCAGCGCGCCGTAGACCGAGGCCAGGAGGAGGTCGTTGTACCCCATCACCGCGTTGATGGGGGTGCGCAGCTCGTGGCTCATGGCCGCGTAGAAGCGGTTGCGCGCCGAGAGCGCCAACTGCAGCTCGCGGGTGCGGCGCTCGAGCTGGTGGTTGACCGACATCAGCTGCTCCTGCCCCGCGTGCAGCTCCTCGGTCATCGCCAGCAGCTCTTCGTTCTGCGCCTCCATCTCCTCGTTCTGCAACTGCAGCGCGCGGCCCAGGCGCGAGTTCTCGCCCAGCTCGCGCTCCAACTCGTCGAGCGCGCGCCCCAGCCGCGCCTTTTCCTTGGCCAGCTGCCGCTGGGTGCCGGCCTGCTCGCTGTTGACCGCCGCCAGCTCGTCGTGGATGGCGGTGAAGCGCGGGTCGGACGGGCACTCCACCAGCCAGATCCGCTCGCCGCCCGACTCCTCGTCGCACACGGGGTAGAAGGCGTGCGGGTGCAGCGAGTCGCGCCCTTCCAGGATCAGCTCCCAGAGCGCGGGAGGGTCGCCCTGCGGCTCCGTGGCGCGGCGCAGCAGCTCGGCCAGCTTGAGCGCCGAGGCGGCGTCGAGCGCGTCGGCCAGCCGGCGCCCCGCCAGCGCGCGCGAGAGCTCGCGCTCGAGGCGGCCGTTGCTGGCCATCACCACGCCGTCGGGCGCAAGCTCCAGCACCGCCCCGGGAAACGCCCGGAGCGCCGGATGAAGCTCGGTGCCCGCCAGGTTCTTCATGCCGCGAAGCGCTGTTTGAGTCGTTCGGCCGCCTCGGCCGCGTCCCGCGCGGTCAGGTCGGCGCCCAGCCGTGCCGCCAGCTCCGAATCTTCCGCGAACGCCCGTCCCCCCACCGCGATCACCGGCGCACCCTCGGGAACGGCCTCGCGGATGGCGCGGATGGCCTGCCCCACGCGGGGAACGTTCGGCGCGATGGCCGCCGAGAGCGCCACCACCTGCGGCCGCCGCTCGCGGACCATCCGCACCAGGTCGTCGAGCGGCACCGTGGCCCCCAGGAACACGGTGTCCCACCCGTCCAGCTCCAGGAGGTCGCACACCATCCGCAAGCCCATCTCGTGCCGCTCGCTGTCCGCGCAGGCGGCGACGAGGAGCGGGCCCTCGCCCGCGGCCTCGGCGAACAGCCGGTCGTACAACCGCGCCATGGCCGCCTGCGTGATGGCCGTGGCGAGGTGCTCGTCGGCCACGGTGATGCGGTTCTGCTGCCAGAGCCGCCCGATCTCGCGCAGCGCGGGCTGGAACACCTCCAGGTACAGCGAGCGGATGTCCATCCCGCCGGCCAGCGCCGCCTCGACTACGTCGAAGGCGCGGCGCCGGTTTCCGGCCACCACGGCGTCGAGGTACGCGGCCGGCGCCGCATCACGCGAAAGGCGCTCGCGCGCCGGCTTCGCGCCCTCCGCGGACGGGGCGGAGACCTCCGTGGCGGGGGCGCTCATCCGCGCCACTCCGGCACCGCGCGCGAATCCATCAGCACCTCGAACGCCTCGTGGCGGACGGCGGTTCGCTCCATTATAGCCGCGGGCTCGCGCGAGTGGGAAGCCGCGTGCTCCGGGCTGGACATATAGGCACGGAAGGCGTCGCGGCTTTCCCATGCCGTCAGGAAGGTGTGCGTGGCGCCCCCCGCCTGCGGCCGCATCAGCTGCAGGTACAGGAACCCGGGAAAGCCGTCCACCAGCCGCGAGCGCTCGCGGAAGTGCCGCTCCAGCGCCTCGTGGTCCCCCTCGGGTACGCTCAGGTGCGAGATGAAGACGAACATCCTGGCGGTGTTTCCTTCGTCGTGATCCCCGGCCGGAGGCGCGGGACGGTAGCACGCGCTCCGCGCCGGTGCAAGTCGTTGCAGCAGGTTTGCGTAAGCCGTGCCAGCAGATTGTCGCACGAGCCAGCGAGAGTACTACGGGACGGAACTGGAGATGGAAGGACCCGCCGAGGATTACCCCGCCTCGCGGGAGCCGCCCTCCTTCCAGTCCCACAGCGCCAGCGCGGCGAGGGTTGATCCGGCATCCACCTCGCCCGAGGTGGCCATCCGCCGCAGCTCGGCGACGGGGACGAGATGGACGCGGATGTCCTCGCCTTCGTCCTCGTCCTTCTCCCCCGCCCGCTTCGCGCCGCGGACGAGCGCAACGTGCACGAGCGTCACCTGCCACGAGGGGTTCAGGTCGACGCAGCCGAGAATCCGCGGCTCGTCTCCCTCGTACCCCGTCTCCTCGCGCAGCTCGCGTTCGGCGGCCTCTTCCGGCGATTCGCCGTCGTCCAGCACGCCGGCTGGGAGTTCGAGGCCGACTTTCCGCCGCGCGTGGCGGAACTGCTCGACCATCACCACGCGATCGTCGTCCGTCAGCGCCAGGATCACGACGCCGCCGGACGACTCGGCGATGTGGAAGGTCTGCTCCTTCCCGTCCTTCGGCGAGCGCGAGCGGTCCTCGCGCACGCGAAACATCTCGTACTCGGCCACCTGCCGGCTCGACAGCCGCTCCCACGGCCGCGGCCCGCCGTCGTCCCCCCGCTCTCCCATTCGCCTCCTCCGCCACCCATCCCCATCAATCCCAAACGTTTTCATCGCAATTGCAAGCCACGGGCCAACATAGCCCATCCGCGACCAGCCTGGCGAGGCATGCCTCTTGCCATCTCCATGGACGATGGGGATTCGGAGATAAACCCTTGCAGGAGATGAACATGGCTGACGACGTGACGGGCAAGCTGACGCATCTGGCCGGGAAGGTGAAGGAGGGGATCGGCGACCTGCTGGGCGACCGCCACATCGAGCGCGAGGGGCGGCTGGACCAGATGGAGGGCCGTGCGGAGCAGGACGCCGCGCGCGCCGAAGACGCCATGCTCGACGCCAACGCGCGCCGGGTGGAGGCGCAGCGCGCCAAGGACCTGAACGACGAGCTGGACCGCGGCCTCGACCGCGACCGGGTGATCTGACGGCGCTCGCGTCAGCGTGACGGACGCCGCCCCGGGGCTTCGGCTCCGGGGCGGCGGTTCTTTGAGTACTGAGTGCTGAGTGGGCGGGGATCCTCGGCTCTCGCGCAGATGCATGGGCGGGAGTCCGCGAAGGCGGACTTCGGGCCGTTGTTGCCGCGGTTTCAACCGCCCGTCCCCACCCCGCCACGAGATGACCGGCTTCGGGCGCGGCTTATGCATTGGGGCGCGCCGAACGCGGGAACCCATCCTGGAGGAACGATGCACAAGGTGCGCGTGGTGCGCTCGTACTACGACCAATCCGAGCCGTACGTGGGGCGCATCGGCGAGGTGATCGGGCACTGGGGGCCCGACAACAACGAGGACGGGCGGGACGGCTTCATGGTCCAGTTCGAGGACGGCACCATCATCGGCCTCTCCGAGAACGAGGTCGAAGCCGTCTCCGACGACGCGGCGCCGGTGAGCGAAGTGCCCAGTGCCTAGTGCCCAGTGCCCAGTTGCTTCCGAGCCACGCGAGCCCCGGCGGTTTCTGCCGGGGCTCGCGCGCATTCGTCACCCGCGCGTGGAGCGCTTCACCAAACCCGGGTCGCGGCGGAGGAGCTCGGCCAGCGCGGCGCGGTCGAAGACGGGGACTTCACCGCGGCAGTCGCAGATCGCCAGGTCCTTGCACTGCTTGCGGAAGCGCGCTTCGTGCTCGTAGGCGGGCTTCTCGTAGCGGTTCTTCCTTGCGCCGCCCTCGCCGAGCAGCAGCGCCGCCGTCAGGTACTTCACGGGGAAGACGCGGAGCGGGCCCAGGCCGGCGCCGCCCAGCGCCTCCTGGTACTGCAGCACGTGAAACGCCTCGTGCACCAGCAGCCCGAGCCCGTCGACGGCGCATGGGTTCCAGTGCTTCTTCGCGACGAAGATGCGGAGGTGGCGCACCGCCAGCGGATCCGGCAGGGTGATGGCCACGTCGGTGAAGCGCCGCAGCGACGGCGGCAGCTCGGCGTGGAAGGTGACGTCGCGCCAGCGCACGGTGGGATACAGCGCCGCCAGCAGCTCGCGCGCGCACTCGGGGAGCCTGGCTTCAGGTGGAAGGATGGGATCGAGAAGCGGCATGGGGATGATGGCAGGGTGCGATGAAGAGCCGGTTTGTCGGTTGACGCATCGCAACGATGTCGCGCTGACGTCATCCTGAGGCCGGCCAGACTGTGCTCAGCGACTGCGCCGTCGGTTGCAGGCCGAAGGATCTATCGCTGGATCGGCACGGGATCCAGAGAGTGACTCCAGCACGGCCTCCGGATAGGGCAAGCGTCGGCGCGTGACCCAAGTGTGTGCCGTTACTGGCTATAGATCCTTCGGCCTGCAGCCATCGGTGCTTACGCGGCGACGGTCTGACCGGCCTCAGGATGACGTCTTTCTCTCATCCCCGCCATCGTCTTTGTTGCCTGGGATGACGTCGTTCTGCTCCTCACGATGGACGTCATCTCTCTTCCTCGTCTCGACCAAACAGCACGGGGCGGGCCGCAGGTGCGACCCGCCCCGATGTGCATCTCCCGAACGCGGTTACCGATCGTCGGACGACGAGGAGGTGCGGGGGATGCGGAGCTTCTGGCCGGGCTGCAGCACCGAGTCGGCGCGCATGTCGTTGGCGTCGCGGATGGCGGCGACCGTGGTGTCGTACGACCGCGCGATGCTCCACAGCGTCTCGCCGTTCTTCACCACATGCTCCCGCGCGCGGCTGGAGGACGAGGTGCGGCGGGTGGACGTCTCGCGATTCTCGTCGCGCTCGCGGGCGGCCGCGCGGGGGATGCGCAGGCGCTGGCCCGGCTGCAACACCGCGTTCGCGCCCAGGTCGTTCGCCTCGCGCAGCTGCGCGACCGTGACGTCGTAGCGGCGCGCGATACCGTACAGCGTTTCGCCGTCCTCCACCGTGTGCCGCACGGCCAGGCGCTCGCCCGAGCTCGTGCTGCGGCTGCGCGATTCCTCGTCGCCCGACGAGCGGCGGCGGCTGCTCCGCGTGCTCGTCTCCTCGTCGTCCGACGACCGCGTGCGGCGCGACGACGTCTCCTCGTCATCCGAGCGGCGGGCCGTGCGGCGCGGGCTCGCATCCTCATCATCGTTCGACGAGGGGCGTGAGATGCGGCGGGTGGTGGGCGTCTCATCGCCATCCTCCGCGCGGCGGGCGGTGCGGCGGCGCGTGGAGGATTCGGACGCGCGGGCATCTCCATCCCCCCGCCGCTCGTCGTCGCGGCTGGCGAGGCGCTCCACGGGGCGCCCATCGAGCGCGCGGGCGGCGTCGGCGTACAGCCGGATGCGGTCGCCGCGGCCCAGTTGGTCGACGTTGACGGAGAGGTTCAGCTCGCGCAGTTCCGCGACGGTGAGGTTGCTCGCCAGCGCGATCTTCTCCGCGTCCTCGCCGCGGCGCAGGGTGTACCACGCGAAGCCGCCGCGCCGCCGGAAATCACTCGCCTGGTACGCCTGCTGGAGCCCGGCGCCGATCCCCTTGGGCACCCACAGCCAGTAGTACGCCGGCACGGTGCCGCGGTAGAGGTGGGGATTGAGGTCCGCGAGCTGCCCCACGGGGAGGTTCGCCGTCCGGGCCAGCACGGGGAGGGGCGTGGGAAGGTCGACCTGGATGCTGTCGTACTCGAAGCGCTGCACCAGCCCCGCCGGGCGCGAGTAGCCGAAGCGCGCCGGGTCCTTGGCGATGATGGTGACGGCGTAGAGCCGCGGGACGTAGCGGCGCGTCTCCTGGGCCAGGTTCCCCCGCACCGCCAGGTCCCAGAAGTTGTTCGATCCGTAGTTCCGCAAGCCCCGGCTGATCCGTCCCCCGCCGGCGTTGTAGGCCGCGGCGGCCAGCGCCCAGTCGTGCCCGAAGTCTTCCCACAGCTGGCGCAGGTGGCGCGCGGCGGCGCGGGTGGAGCGCACCGGGTCCATCCGCTCGTCCACCTGGTCGTCGATCCGCAGCCCCATCCCCCTGCCCGTGCCCGACATGAACTGCCACATCCCCACCGCGCCGGCGTGGCTGCGCGCGGTGGGCTGGTAGCCGCTCTCCACCATCGCGAGATGATGGAGATCGCGGGGGATGCCGGCGGCGGCGAAGGTCTCCTGCACGAACGCGGCGTAGCGGTCGGAGCGCTCCAGCCAGCGGCCGACGACGTCGTGGCGCTGGTTGACCAGGAAGGAGAGCTCCATCTCCACCCACTGGTTGGCCTCCACCGGCAGGTCGTAGCTGGCGCTCCCCAGCAGCTCGCGGCCGACGGTGCCCACCGGCGCGCGGTCGAGCGCGAAGGTCTCGCCCACCGAGTCCGGCGCGGGCGCGGGAAGCGGCTCCGGCTCGGCGGCGGCGGGCTGCGGCGCCGGCGCCGGCTGGGCGACGCGGTACGGGGCGGGGGTGCAGGCGGCGGCCGCCGCCAGCAGCAGCGCGAGCGGGACGACCCGCGCGCGGAAGTGCGTTCCGTGCATGGACCTGCGTGGGAGACTGCGTTGGATGGTGCGGCCGCGCACGGGACCCGTCGGGGTGCACGGAGTTTCAATGAGGTGTGGGGGTTCGGCGAAGATAAGCCCGTCCGGCGGCGATGCCAAGTTCTTCCCGACGAGGATAGACGTTTCCAATGTGCACCTGCCAGCGGTTCTCGGACCAAGCGGCGAACTGGTGCACGTGCTCGTGGCGAGTGCTCGGAAGGTGCTAGATCAGCTCGTTAGAGTTTCCTCAAGTCGAGCGCTTGCACGCCACGGTAATTGAGGCCCACGACAAACGCTACTTTATCATGCATGCGTGCATCGTAATACTTTTGACGGCGAGGGTTGAACCAGATCTCACCGAACGCTTGGAGTTCTTCTGATTCGATCCCGAGATGGCCGTCGGACGCACGACGAACAACTCGTCCCTCGAAATCAAACGGCGTATCTCCGGTCCGGGTACCAGCCTCCTCTAAAATTGTCATTGCTGCAGTGTTCCCCCTACTCACACGCCTCAGGTGTACGAATGTCAGAGCAGCGTCTTTATACTGTTCCATATAAAATTGCGCAACTCCTAGCTCGTATAGAACCCAGTTGTTCTCTCGTCCGCCCTCACAAGCGCGCGCCCTCTCCAGCAGATCGATGACTGTAGCAAAGTCCTCAGGATGAAGAAAGCTGAATATCTGAGCACGCAAGCGCCACCCGTCAAAATATCGAGGATCCAATTCGGTAGCTGCAACAGCATGAACCAATGCTCTGCGGTGCGCTTTCTTGTTGTTCTCTTTTGGTCCCTCTATCATCATTCGCGCGATAATTACTTCGTAACGAGCACGGTGGTGCGGCTGCATATTCTCAGCGATTCGCTTGAGCTCTTCGACCGCCAATTCCCCAAGACCCAACTCCTGCATCACACTGCCACGCAACTCAACCAAATCCGGTTTAAGCGTCTCATTTACGTTGTCGATCCCTGCCGATACGATTTCCAATGCTTCCGACAGCGCCATCGCTCGTTCAGTAGTTCCTTTAGGAAACAACATCTTCGCACGGCGGACGAGGAATCGCGCGTGCGCATCGTAAGCTGCAGCGTTTGGAAACTCTCCAGCCCGAGCCCGCACGAACAACTCGCCGGCGCGTTGAAAATACCCATCGGCAGCGCGCTGATCGTCATTACGTAACGCCGTTAATGTCAATTCGCCCAAGATATCTGCGAGCGAGTTTTCGATGTTCTGAATGGACTCTCCCGGTATCGGCGCTGAGTGACTAAGCGTGAGAGCACGCTCCAAGTGAACACATGCAGCTTCCAATCGGCCGGCATCGCGCTCAGCAAGCCCGTAATGGTGTTCGAGTACATCATCCTCTATTTTTTCGGTTGCCACGTTGAAAAGTGTAGCGACCTGCTGAGCAGAGAAACGTCTATCAAAGCCCCGGGGCCCAAATACCTGCACCAACAACGAACGGACTAGATCTACTTCTTCAGTTCCGAACATCGCGCTTGGCTTCGCAGCTCCAACAATCCGTTCATATACGTGAAGCTGCTGCTCAATCTCCGGGAGAGCCCGCTCAAACACAAGACTGCTCACTAGGCGAGTACGACCCCGGTAAAAAATATTTAACTGATCAGTGAGATACTCACTGAAAAGAACATCCCGTGCATCACTCCGGATTATTTCAGTTTCAAAATCGGCAAACGTTACATTTAATGCTCGGACGAGAAGTTCCATCTTCAAGGGAAGTCCAAATTGATGTGAGGCAGCAATCAAGCGATAAGCATCTTTGCCGAGCGGACTAAGCCGCTCGTATTCGGACCATACACGTTCGCGTAATGGTTCTTGGGTTTGCTCAACGAGCGAAAAAACCGTATCAAAGAAGGATGAGTCTAACTCCTCCCGTACATGTCCGATCCAAAACGCCTCACTCGTTATCCGCGAACCGTCCCATAAGTCAAGCTGTTTAATATGCCGAATGAGTGTGCGCACCTCGTTTTCCGAAATTTGCTCTCTAAGGGGCACCTCAACTGGGTTGCCCCACTTCTCCGGGGACTCGCGATCGGCACCTCTTTCACCCCGGAAATATTCGTTCGTACGTCCGAAGAGTATAACAGAGATTGTGCGCCCAGTAGCTTGCACCTGTTTCACAATCCGCGGCGCAATTGTGTGGTCAAACAGCTCGGCTTCGTCCACGATCAATACTGCCGATGGAAGTTCCGCGTCGTCAGGCAACCCATCTTCAAGATCCTCAAGTGCCCTCTGGAGGATGCCTAGATCGGGCCTTGATCGCCAAGTAGCTTTTGCAAACAACACCGGTCGCCCCGCCGTTCTATAAAGATCGACAGCAAGTTGTCGGGCCATCACAGACTTGCCTAGACCCGCAGGGCCATGCACAAGCACGAGGCGTGGATCTTTCCCCGGCTCCGCGACATCCTGGTTGTTGGCAGCCGCCCAGACGTCAGAGAACTGGTCACGTTTAAACGCCCACCCATTCGCATAGGGTGTCCATCCTGATACTTCGCCCTTCAGGAACGCTTTAGCCAAATGGAGTTCATCTTCGCGAGGTAGTTTGCGGTGCTCACTGAGCTGTTCATCTATTACATCAAAGTACTCGCTAATCACACCCGCGTCATTCTCACTCAAAACCGTGATCCCCGAACGTAACTTCAGTGCCCTTCCTGTCGCGGGGCTTGGCACTATAGCAGTATGTGGGTGCTGAGATGTCGAGGCAATATCGTTAAGAAGTTCAGCAAACTGTTCGAAACTTCCCTCAACAGGAGTGATGAACCGACGCTCGACTTTGTAGGCTGCGCTAGAACGATTTGTTGGCCAGTTCGGAAGAATAGCGTACCCATAGGGCATATTTCTATTTCCGATTCGCCGGGCGGCCTCATTGAGTAGATCGTCAAGGAACCGATCTCCGAAGCTGTACCCCACGTAAATTACCGTACCGCCACTAGCTATGACGTTACGGAATGTATCCATCGATGCCTGTCGTTGTTGAACCGTCGCGAGGTAATCTGACCAAGATACGACTGGCGAACCCGGGCTTTCATCCGACTCTT
>DASUYB010000174.1 GCA_036377595.1 Longimicrobium sp.
TCAGACGATCTCGATCTCGTGTGCTCAACTTTAGCATCTCCTCGCTCCGTGGCAGGTGTCGCCGCCAGTGTGGGCGAACCTGCCCCGAAGGAGGACATTTCTATTTCAACCAACCCGGACATTTCTACTTCAACGCTACACTCGCCCGAGCGCCGGGGTTTCGCCTTCGCGGAAGCGCGGACATCTTTCGACGGGCGGCTGAAGCCGCGGCTGGAACATTGGCAAGCCTCGCAAACCGCGCGAGGCTTCAACTTCGCCGGGCCCAGCCTGCGCAGCAGGCTTCCCAATCTTCCAGCCGTGGGTTTACCCGCCCGTCGGATTCCCGCCTTCGCGCATCCCCGGATCTCCATCCGCGGAGGTGGGGAAACCGCCGATCACCGGCCATCCATCATCGCGGACGACGGTGTCATCGGACGAGCCGCCCGCATCGTCTTCCCCGGTGTCATCCCCTGATCTCCCCTGGCCTCGACGGGGGATTTCATGGACGCGGAACTCCTCAGGATCACCCCCTCACCTCCTTCCATCGAGAGACACACACATGGCCACACTGCAGCGGGGCTCGCGCGGCCCCGACGTCACGCGCGCCGAGGTCCGGCTCAAGGAGCTGGGATTGTACAAGGGCGGGATGGACGACGTGTTCGGCGGCGGGCTGGAGACGGCCGTCAAGGCCTTCCAGCAGCAGAAGGGGATGCCCGCCACCGGCGCGGTGGACGACGCCACCCGCGCGGCGCTCTACGCCGACCCCAGCCCCGCGCTGGCGGCGGTGAAGGGGAAGCCGCTGGGGTTCCGCTGCCTGGCGCTGACGGCGGGGTTCGAGACGGGCTCGGCGTCGCCCGACTGCTTCTGCGGGCTGGCGGGGAGCTTCGACCAGCAGGGGATCAGCTTCGGCGTGCTGCAGTGGAACCTGGGGCAGGGCACGCTGCAGCCGCTGCTGTCGAAGCTGAACAAGGAGCACCCGCAGGTGGTGAAGACGGCGTTCGGCGACTCGTACGACGCCTTCACCGAGATGCTGGGGAAGGGGCAGAAGGACCAGATGGCCTGGGCGAACACCGTGCAGGGCGCCGACCACCGCGTGCGGGATCCGTGGAAGAGCGCGTTCAAGGCGCTGGGTCGCACGCCGGAGTGCCAGGACGCGCAGGTGGCCGGCGCGGCCGACCGCTTCCAGACGGCGCTGAGGATGTGCGCCGACTACGGGCTCTTCTCCGAGCGCGGCGCGGCGCTGATGTTCGACATCGTGGTGCAGAACGGCAGCATCAAGCAGGAGACGCGCGCGCTGATCATGGGCGACTTCAACGGCATCCCCGCGGGCCTGAGCCGCGAGGACCAGGAGCTCGCGCGGATGCGCATCATCGCGAAGCGCCGCGCGGCCGCCGCCAAGGCCGCCTTCCAGGCCGACGTGCTGAGCCGGAAGCTGACCTGCGCCGAGGGCGCCGGCGTGGTGCACGGCATCGGCTACGACCTCGAGCGCCAGTTTGACCTCAAGCTCGCCTCGATGCAGGTGTGATCTAACGGATCACTGAAAAAGACGTGGCTCACGCAGCAGGCGTTCGACAGCACCGTTTTACACGTTGGCCATAAGAGGTTGAACAGCAACAAGATACAACAAGACCCCGTCGGACGCGTGTACAACGCGTCCGGCGGGGTCTGAATCGAGGCAAGTGCTTACACAGGTGTAACT
>DASUYB010000175.1 GCA_036377595.1 Longimicrobium sp.
GGCGCAGAGGTCGCAGAGGAACTGAATCAATCCTCTGCGACCTCTGCGCCCTCTGCGTGAGATTTCTTTTTACTGCCTCGGCGCCGCGCGCTCCTTCTGGATGGACGCGTAGGCGGCGCGGACGAAGCGCTCGGGGGTGACCGGGCCGTGCCCCCAGCGCGCGTCGAACTGCGCGGTGGGGCGCGCGGCCACCACCTGTTCCACCGTCCTCCCCTGGTCGATCAGGCCGGAGATGCGCTCGTGCACCGCCGACACCATGTCGCGGAAGTCGCGCAGGTCCTGGATCTTCGCCAGCGGCCCGCGCGCGGGGACGATGGGCTCGATGGCCTGCGGCGCGCCCTCGAAGTTGGCGGCGAACGCGGCCACCGTCTGCGCCACGCCGAGCAGCGTGCCGCCGCGGTCCACGTCGATGTCCGGGTACCCGTCGGTGGTGAGGCTGTTGAGGTAGAGGACGTGCGCCCCCTCGAAGTGGATGGCCGCGTCCGCCGCGCTGTAGCCGGGCTCCTGCTTCACGCAGTGCGCCTCCTCGTCGCCCAGCTCCACCTGCACCACCTGCGAGTATCCCACCGACGGCATCCGCGCGCCCGCCGGCTTCGGCGCCGACGCGTCGCGCGAGGCACGGCGGATGGCGCCGCGCAGCGACTCGTGCGCGAGGGCAACGGCGCCGCCGCTCTCCCATCCCCCGTCCATGAACCCGGCCGCGCCGGGGCCGTCCATCAGCAGCGCGTAGCGCACGGGTCCGGCGTGCAGCGCCGCCAGCGCCTGCCTGGCCCTGGCCACCAGCGCCGGCGCCTGCACGCCGGCCACCATCGCGCCCGCCGAGTCGGCGATCAGCACCAGGTTGGCGCCGTGGTCCGTCACGACGTACGCGTGCGGCGCCACCTGCACCGCCAGCCCGCCCGCGACGGTCTGCTGCGCCCGCAGCGGGCCCGTCGCGACGAACAGCGCGGCGGCGAAAACGACCCGGGTTCGGTTCATGGGGATTCGGATGGAGATCGGGACGATTGGGGGATCGGATTGAACGTATCCCCCGCGCCGCGTCCCGCCAATCCCGGCCGCGCGAAGATCCAGACCGAACTGATCGAAGAAGTCACACGGAGGGAACGGAGGGAACGGAGGACTGCGATGAGTTCCTCCGTTTCCTCCGTTCCCTCCGTGTGATCCTTGATCCTTTCGTGGTTACGGGCTGGTGCCGCCCGAGGATCCGCCGGACGAGCCGCCCGACGACCCGCCGCTCGACGCGCCGGGGACGTTCACGTTCACGTCCACCTCGTGCTTGTCCGTGCCGCCGGTGCCGCCGCGCAGGAAGAAGAACCACACCAACGCCGCCAGCAGCAGCACCACCAGCAGCCCCACCAGCAGCGACCCCATGCCGCTGCCGTCCCCGCCGCCGCCGGGCGGGTTGACGTTGTTGACCTCGACCTCGGCCATCGTTTTCCTCCGGGTGAGCACCCCGGCGCGCCCCGCCGCGGAAGGGGCGGCGCGTAGCACCGGGGCCGTCCAGGACTCGCCCTGCGACGGGCGGAAGATGCGCGCTCCGTGCCACAACGCCGCGCCGGGCGCGCAGATCCTCGCGGACCGCCCTCTCCACGCACCTTGTCGCCCCATCTTCCGCGCCGCGGGACGAACGCAGATATTGCCGCGTCTCCCATCTCCCCGATCCGATCTCCAGCCCCGCCCCGTGCCCGATCCCGTCCCGCATCCCCAGAACGGAGCGCCCGCGCCCGGCGCGCACGGCACCACCGACTACGGCGACCTGGCGCTGGTGCTCACCGGCGGCGGCGCGCGCGGCGCGTACCAGGTGGGCATCCTGCGCTACATCTCGCGGCGCTGGCCGGAGCTGACCTTTCCGATCATCACCGGCGTGTCCGCGGGCGCCATCAACGCGGCGCACCTGGCGCAGGCGCACGGCACCCTTCCGCAGGCGGTCGACGAGCTCGCGGCGCTGTGGGGCGAGCTCACCCCCGAGCGCATCTTCCGCGTGGACGTGCCCGCGCTCCTGGCCAACATGGGGCGATGGGGGCTGCAGCTGGCCGGCGGCGGCATCCGCGAGTCGCGGGTGCGCGGGCTGGTGGACACCGCGCCGCTGGGCGAGCTGCTGACCGAGGCGCTCTGCCCCGTGCACGGCGAGCTGACGGGGATCGACTTCAACCTGGCCCGGGGAACGCTGCGCGCGGTGGCCATCGGCACTACCAGCTACAGCACCGGCCAATCCGTGGTCTGGGTGCAGGGACGCCACCTGCAGACCTGGGAGCGGCCGTCGCGGCGGGCGGTGGAGACGCGGCTCGGGGTGGAGCACGTGATGGCATCGTCCGCGCTTCCGCTCTTCTTTCCCGCGGTGAAGATCGGCGACCAGTGGCACGGCGACGGGGGGATCCGGCTGACCGCGCCGCTCTCGCCCGCGCTACACCTGGGGGCGCACAAGATCCTGGCCGTCAGCACCCACTACGAGCGCAGCCAGAGCGAGGCCGACCGCCCCGCGGTGCGCGGCTACCCGCCGCCCGCGCAGGTGCTGGGCGTGCTGATGGACGCCATCTTCCTGGACGTGGTGGACCAGGACGTGATGCGGATGGAGCGGATGAACGACCTGCTGCGCGCGGTGCCGCCGGAGAAGCGCGAGGGGATGCGCGTGGTGGAGCTGATGACCTTCCGCCCCTCGCGCGACCTGGGCGCCATCTCGCGCGAGCACGAGCCGCGGCTGCCGCGCGCGTTCCGCCTGCTCACGCGCGGCCTGGGCACGCGCGAGACGGCCAGCCCCGACGCGCTGTCGCTGATCATGTTCCAGGACGACTACATCCGCCGCCTGATCGACATGGGAGAGGAAGACGCGGAACGCCGCGGGGACGAGCTGGCGGCGTTCATCGAGGGCAACGGCAACGGGGATAAGTCCTGAGTCCCAAGTCCTGAGTGCTGAGTCCGTCTGGACATGCGCCGGTGCGGGTGCTAAGATACCGCCCTTCGCGGCCGGGCGATTCCGGCGCGCGGCGCGACACCGAACACGCGGCGAGCAGAGCCATGGCCGAGCTGGAGATCAAGCACGAGCGCAACGAGATGGGTGTGGTCGGCGAGGACTACACCTGGTGGGAGGTGATCTACTGGCTGATCGGGATCGTGATGATCCCGCTCGTGCCGATCATCATGATCGCGCTCTTCACCCCGTTCTCCGGCGTCGGCCCCCACGGCCACTGACGCGCACCACGGCAGACACACTGAGGCCCCGCCCGGGAATCGATCCCTGGGCGGGGCTTCTGCATTGAAACAGCAGGTCTCACGCAGAGTCAGCAGGGTCAGCAGAGGAACTGCGGCTGTTTCTCTGCTAACCCTGCTGACTCTGCGTGAGAAAAATCTTTGTCAGTCCGTCGCGCGGGTCTCGCCGCCGACGCCGCAGCGGCGGACCACGTAGCGCGCGTGCGACGCCACCTCGCCGGGGCTGACGCGGCGCGGGCCCGTGGTCCGCGCGCGCGGCACCTCCGGCGGCGGGTTGCGGCCGGGGACCGGCACCGGCTGCGGCTCCGGGATCGGCGTCGGCACCGGCGTGGGGAAGCGCGGCCGCGTAACGTTCGCCCGCTCCGCCGTCCGTTCGCCCGCGACCAGGAGGTGCCGGCCGGCACTGTCCTGCGCCACGCTCACCGTCAGGTACCCGTGCATCCGCTCGTCGCCGGAGCGGCCCAGGTAGCGGAAGGCGTGCAGCGTCTCCGTGGCCTCGTCCAGCTGCATCACGCTGTAGCCCAGCCCGCGGACGCCCCGCCGCGAACAGTCGAACGACGAT
Source organism: Longimicrobium sp. (assembly GCA_036377595.1). Lineage (NCBI taxonomy): Bacteria > Pseudomonadati > Gemmatimonadota > Longimicrobiia > Longimicrobiales > Longimicrobiaceae > Longimicrobium > Longimicrobium sp. The sequence continues at coordinate 3,770 of DASUYB010000175.1, forward strand.
CCGTCCGCCACGCCTTCGCTCACGAACACCGCGTCGCGCTCGCGCCCCGGCAGCAGGCACCCGCCCAGGGCGACCAGCAGAACGAGCGCTCCCCGTCGCATCGCCACCTCCCGTGCTCGTGGACTAGCGCGCGTCGGCCTGCGCGTCGGCGTGATGGCCGGCGCGCGCGTACAGCCGCCGCACGTCGCCCATCTCGCTGCCCCACACGCGGCGGTTCAGCACCAGCGTTCCCCGCGGCTGCAGGGTGATGCGGCCGAGATCGATCGTCTGCGCCACGTCGCCGCTCTCGTCCAGCACCTCCACCCGCACCGTGTGCTCCCCCGCCGGCAGCGTCATCCGCGCGACGGAGATGCGGTCGGGGAGGAGCGTCCAGCTGCGCGTGTCGGCCCGCTCCAGCGCGTTCGCGGCCAGGTTCGCCAGCCGCCCGGCGATCCACCCGGCCGTCTCGCCGTGCTTCTTCTCGGTGCTGCGCTCCAGCCCGTGCGCGGCCAGGAACTTCACGATCCCCCGCCCCACCATGCGCGTGAACACACCCGGGCGCTGCGCCTGCCAGCGGCGGAACATCACCGACGACAGGTCCTCGACCACCGGCGCGTCGACCGCCTGGCTGTCCACCACCACGCGCACGCGCGCCGCGTCCGACGCCTCCAGCCGCGACTCGGGCCACGCGAGCTTCATCACGTACGCCCCGTCGGCCGCGGCGGCCACCTGGAAGTCGGGGCGCTCGTCCAGCGCCTCGCCCCAGTACGCCTGCTCCTGCAGGTTGCCCACGAGGTTGGCGACCACGCGCGTGGCCGCCTCCATCACCTGGTCGCCGTTCCCGCTGTCGACGTCCTGGAGCTCGGAGGGGAAGATGGGGACGTGCACGTCGGCGCTCGCCTTGTGCGCCACCCACCCGTTCTCCACGAAGACGACCAGCTCGCCCGTCCCCGGCTCGGGCCGCCGCGCGAAGTTGGCCAGCCGGTAGCGCGCCGCCGCCGAGTCGGCCACGGCGCGCACGCCCGCGTCCATCGCCGCGCGGTAGAGCTCCGCGCCCAGCCACTCGGGCGCGCCCGCCGCGTCCTTCCCCGCGCAGGCGCCGAACGAGCGCTCGGCGTTGCGGTAGGAGACCAGGGCGTCGTTGCGCTCCCCCGCGCCGCGGAAGGCCAGGCCGGCCAGGTAGTGCACGAAGCCGTCGCCCACGCACGGGTCCTTGCGGTCACCGAGCCGCGCCAGCCACTCGCTGGCCTTGCGGGCCTCCACCAGCGCGCCGTCGGTGCTTCCCAGCGCCAGGTAGTTCAGCATCCGGTAGTAGGGGATCAGCGCCATCTCGCCCGCGGCGGGCACGTAGTCGACCACCGCGTCGTTGATCACCAGCTGCCCGGCCTGCTGCGTCAGGCTCCTGGTCCACCGCTGCTCGGCCTCCGTCTCCGCCCACTCCAGCGCGGCGTTGCTGGCCTCCCACTTCCCCGCGTAGTGGTAGACCAGGCCGAGCTGGAGATGGCGCACCAGCTCGTCGTGCGGCCGCGCCTTCGAATCCTCGCCCAGCATGGCCACGGCGCTGTCGGGCCGCCCCTGCATCACGTAGTGCCGCAGCCACGCGTCGGTCCGCCCCAGCGTGCGGGAGAGGAGCGGCGAGTTGGCCGGCAGCGACTCGGGCGCCGGCATCCGGGGATACGCGCCGGCCCCCGCGCACGCGGCCAGCGCGAGCGCCGCCACGGGCGCCAGTGCGCGGGGGAGCCGTCTGGCGGGGCTCATCTCCGGTAGTGCTCGAGGACGATGATGCGGTTGTGCGCCTCGGCGATGGCCGCGCCGTACTGCGCGTAGACGTCGCCGTAGGCGTGGATGCGCTCGATCTCCAGCTGGTGCAGGAAGAGCTGGTACTGGATCAGCGCCTCGTACGGCCGCAGCTGCTTGTCCAGCGCCCGCGCGATGCGGAGCGTGGTGGCCGGGTTGTTGGGGACGATGATGTCGGCGCGGTCGTAGTAGTTCAGCGCGCGGTCGAAGTCGCCCGCCAGCGCCAGGTCGTCGCCCTCGCGCAGCAGCTGGTCGGCGCGCGCCCGCGCCACCCCGTCGGCGCTCGCGTCCGCCGACGAGGAGACGATGCGCACGCCCTGCGGCTCGCGGTAGGCGTAGTTCGCCACTCGGCCGTTCACCAGCGTGACGAACGCCACCTGGCTGACCACGTCCTTCGGCGTCACGCCGTCGCGCGGGGTGAGGGTGCTCACGCTCCCCCGGCCGCGCAGGTCCCACGCGGCCACCGACGAGTGCGTGGCGGCCAGCACCTGCTCGCGCGTCATCCCCACCGCCAGCTCGCCACGCGCGAGGGCGCTGCAGAGCATGGGCGTGCACGCGGCCAGCGCGGCGCCCACCAGCTGGTCGTTCTCGGCGAGCAGGCGGTTGCGCTCGCTCGCGCCCTCGGCGCGCGCGCGGGCGATGTCGTCATCCTGCGTCGACGCCACGATGGCGCCGTTTGGCTGCACCTCGACCACCCGGCGCATCCGCGGCGCGCAGGCGCCGGCCGCCAGGAGGGCCAGCAGCGCCACGGCCGGCGCGGAATTCTTCGTCGTCATCTCGGGAGATCCCTTCTGTCGGCGGTCCGCGGAAATCACAGCCGGAAGCGCGGCTGCTCGACGACCTTCTTGATCTTGTGCTGCCCGGTCCAGGTCTTCGCGTTCGTCTCCAGGTCGACGAGCGTCATGTCCACCTGGTAGTAGACCACGCGGCGGCCGCCCTCGCGGTCGGTGATCTGCGAGATGTCGCCCTGCAGCATGTACTGCGCGCCGTGCTCGCGCCCCATGCGCGCGCGGGTGTCGGCGGCGGCGTTGTCCTGCTGGTCGGCACGCTCGTCGCGCACCTCCTGCCGCTCCTCGCTGCTCGCGACGACCTGCACCTGGCCGCTCCCCAGGTAGGCGCGCTCCAGGTCGCGCACGAAGGTCTCGACCGGGATGTGCTCCAGGCTGCGGTTGCGGATGGAGCCCACGATCACGGTGGGGCGCCGGCCGCCGTGCGCCTGCATGTACTGCATGGCCCAGCTGGGGCCGTATTGGCTCTGGAAGCTCTGCTGGACCATGGCGTCGGCCACCTGGCGGCTGTCCACGTCGTTCCAGCGGCCGCTGAGGTCGATCTGCTGGTCGGGCGAGATGCGGGTGACCTGCGTGGCGCAGCCGCCGGAGACGAGGATCGCCGCCGAGGCAAGGGCCGCGCGCAGGCCGCGGGTCAGGGTGTTCATCGGTTCTCCGTAAGACGGATCGGGAGGGTTCCGCGCCCGGGTCGGCGCAGCGTGTCGGACGGGGGATGGGGAGCGCATCGGGCGTACCCCGCGCGCAACTGCTACGATCTGATTATCGAACAACAACTTAGGTTTTGGGACGGGGATTCGCCCGGCGCGCCGTGTCACCCCGCGCGGACAGTGGTGGACGGACGGCAGGGGACAGCGTGACGAGTTTGGACGGCTAGTCAAGTAGAAGAATGTGCGGCCACGAGTAGCTCATCCACTCTATCAACGGTGAAGGCCCATGTACTAGGAACAGAATCTCGGAAGGAGCGGGCAACTCCGCGACTGTACATATAGTTCTCATAAAGAATTGTTGATCCAAGGCCGCCGCGCGCTACCTTCAATGCTTGAGCCACTTCGTCGACAGTGGCCAGATAGACACGTGGGCAAGCGTCGAACGGTACGTCAAAGAACTGTACAAAGCAGTAAATCACGTGCGGGCTCTGAGCAATTACCCACCGCTCAATGGCCTCATGATAACTGTAGCCTCGCTTATAGCTTTGAATAAGGCCCCATCCACCGCTTTGGCTACCCTTCACAGAAACCTTAAGAAAACGATCTCCTTTCGTCGCTACCAGATCGTACTCAGGTTGATTGGCACCGTACTGGACGAGCACATCGCAACCCGCCCGTGCTAGTAGCCCGGCTGCGAACGCTTCCGCAGCAACAGCTACATGAAAAGATCGCATCGTCCTATCGCCCATTGGCACCTACCTACATACATACCAGCGTCGAGCACTGGCGGAGTTGCAAGTACGGCAGTTCCCCCCGGGGTCAATCCCACTCGTATACTTCAGCGCGTAAATGTTTGATCGAAAAGATTATGAGTTGCTGGCCATTGGAGAATTCGCGCCGATATGCACAGCGAACCGTAGCCGGGTAAAGGAACCCATCAAGTGCATGAGAGAATGTTTTCGACTTCCCGTGTAAGCTGCGTGAGCCTATGTCAACTGAGGATTCCTCCGCCAACAAGAAAATCTCAGAGCACCCATGCTTAGGCTGCTCTAAGTAATCAGCCATACCACGATCAGTAATGTACACCAAGAATGCTTTTGCCCCAGTTTTTGCCTGTGCAAACGCTAAGCGAAACAAATCCCGATAGAGTCCACCCGCAAGTTGAGGTTTGGGCTGCACCGCCTGTTTCATCCTGTGAAATTTAAATTCAACAAGAATTTGACGATGTCCTGAGCGGTCATAGACTACCGTGTCAAGACGTCGTGTCGGGTGGTCCGGTAGCGGTTCCTCAAGCGAGATATTCTCCGGACGATATCCAGCGCACACGAGTGTATGGAAAAACATGTATCGGACGGCATCCTCTGTGGTATGCGTTCCATGCACGATTCGCTCTTGCATGAGCTTACCGAAGTTGTCGAGAAGGCGTGCTTCATTGAATTCCATAGTTTTCCGCGAGACTATCAGTGCCCGGAACACGAGTCACGCCACGACCACGGGGTGATCGATCCTGCGCGACGCGAACCGGAGAGCTGCCTCGATGTCCTCCGGCTCAAGGTCGGGCAGTTCCTCGAGGATCTGCTCGCGCGACAACCCGGAGGCCAGGAGATCCAGGACGTCCGTGACACGGATCCGCATCCCGCGGATGCAGGGCCGGCCGCCGCACTGGCGCGGGTTGACGGTGATTCGTTCTACGAGTGTCAAAGCACGCACTCCAGTGAAAGTCCTAGCAAAGCTAAAGCAGGGTCGGGCTACTCAGGCGCGGCGAAATCGACCCGGTCGTAGATCTCCGCGACGGGAATCGAACAACCGACGCTCTCGATCCGAAGCACCGCGTCCGGGTCGCTGATCTCCGTCAGCGTCCACGCTTCGCCGTGGCGGACGTACTGCTCGATGCGGCGCGTGTTCTGGGCGACGAGGACGTACTCGCGAAGCGAGTCCAGCCGCCGGTAGTGCGCGAACTTCTCACCGCGGTCGTACTTCTCCGTCGATTCGGACAGCACTTCGACGATCGCCGAGGGATTCAGCAGCGTGTCCACGTGCTCGTCCTCGAACATCGGCTCTCCGCACAGCGCCGCGATGTCCGGATAAGTGTACAGCTCGGTGCGGGCCACCTTCACACGCATGTCGTTCACGTAGGCCTCGCACGGCTTTCCGCGCAGCTGCGACCGAATCTCGGCGAACAGGTTGCCAACGATGAGGTTGTGACGCCGGCTCGCACCGGCCATCGCGTAGATGCGCCCGTTGATCAGCTCGCTCTTCGATGCGGCTGCCCGCTCCTGGCGGAGGTACTCCTCGGGTGTGTAGCGAGGTTGAACCAGCGGCGACATCGGCACTCCGCGTCTTCGATCGCTGTGAGGAAGAGCCGTGTGGGTCAAGCAAGTATGAGTCACCACTCATATTCGCGCCAGAGAACCCGAGGTTCCCTTTATCGCGCGCTTGTCCCGATCCGGTGCCGATTCGTCCTGAATTTCGCCTGACCGGCAAGCCTGGGGCGATTAGCTTGTGTGCCGCAGGTGGATTGGAGACGAACGAAACGGGAGATGAGACAATGGCGACGAACAAGGAGCCGATCGAGCGGTCGGCGCTGCTGGTGATCGACGTGCAGGACTCGTTCAGGGCGGACGCCGAGCGGTGGGCGCGGCGTAGCAACCCGGACTTCGAGCGGAACCTGGCGCGGCTGGTCGACTCATATCGCGACGCGGGGCTGCCGGTGATCTGGGTGCTGCACACGGACGACGACGGCCCGTTCCGCCAGGACAGCGAGTGGTTCCGCGTGCAATCGTTCCTTGAGCCGCGCGAGAGCGAGCCGGTGCTGGTGAAGACCACGCGCAACGCGTTCACCAGCACCAACCTGGCGGACGTGCTGGCCGGGCTGGGCGCGCGGCGGCTGGCCATCACCGGCATCCAGACGGAGCAGTGCTGCGAGACCACCGCGCGCCTGGCGGGCGACCTGGGCTACGACGTGGACTTCGTCACCGAGGCCACGGCCACCTTCCCCATCCGCAACCCCGCCACGGGCGAGGAGCTGGGGGTGGAGGAGATCACGCGCAACGCCGAGTTCGCGCTGCGCGGCCGCTTCGCGCGCATCGCCACCGTCGGCGAGCTGGCGCGCGAGCTGGAGCCGGCCCCCGTCGGCTGAGCCGCGATCCAACTCTGTGAAGCGCAGGAGCGGAGAAGGCGATTCTCCGCTCCTCTGCTTTGTGGGTTCGAGGCGGAACACCCGGAATTCCGGAACACCGCTCGATGTCATCCTGAGGAGGCGCCGCACCGAACTCGCGTCCTCACCGGCGCTTGGCGCCGACGAAGGATCTACTCGCCCGCCGCGAAGAAGCCTGCGCTTCGCACGAACATTCAGCCCGCCATGCAAGATCCTTCGGGCGCGCGGAGGTTCGTGTGATCCGCGGCTTCGGTACGCCGCGCCCTCAGGATGACACCCGCCGGGTGTCGGGAGGGACGCAACCTCCTCGCAGGAGATCGGCCACCTCCCGATCATTCCGCTGCCGCCACTTGTTGCCTCCGGCGGGGCTTGATTAGAATCCCGCCCGCCGCGGAGGAACCGACGCCGCGGAATCATCTCCATCTCCAAGCGTCAATCAGATCCGCCGACAGGAGGGAAGCGTGTCCGAGCAGGCCCAGCAGTTCGCCTTCCAGGCCGAGGTACAGCGGCTCCTCGACCTGGTGGTCCACTCGCTCTACACCGACAAGGAAATCTTCCTGCGCGAGCTGGTGTCGAACGCGTCCGACGCCATCGACCGGCTCCGCTTCGAGGCGCTCACCCGCCCGGAGCTCCTTCCCGACGGCCACGAGCCGAAGATCCGCCTCGTCCCCGACAAGGAGAACCGCACCCTCACCATCGAGGACGACGGGATCGGGATGACGCGCGACGAGGTGGTGCAGAACATCGGCACCATCGCCCGCTCGGGGACGCGGGAGGCGCTGGAGCAGCTGAAGGACCGTGCGGGCGAGGGCGCCGGGCAGCTGATCGGGCAGTTCGGCGTGGGCTTCTACTCGTCGTTCATGGTGGCCGACCGTGTCGACCTCGTCACCCGCAAGGCGGGGACGGACGAGGCGGTGCGCTGGACGTCGTCGGGCGGCGGCACCTTCACCGTGACCGACGCGGAGCGCGACCGGCCGGGGACCACGATCACCCTGCACCTGAAGCCGGTGGATTCGGAGAACGGGATCGAGGACTACACCGACCGCTGGGTGCTGTCGCGCATCATCCGCCAGCACGCGGACTTCATCACCTATCCCATCCTCCTCCCCCCCGAGAAGCCCGAGGAGGTGCCCGAGGGCGAGACGCCGGAGCCGGAGCGGCCGGTCAACTCGATGAAGCCCATCTGGGCGCGCCCGCCGGCGGAGGTCACGAAGGAGGAGTACGCCGACTTCTACCGCCAGATCTCGCACGACTGGTCGGAGCCGCTGGAGACCATCCACACCCGCGGCGAGGGGCTGGTGGAGTACCAGGCGGTGCTCTTCGTCCCCTCGCGCGGGGCGGTCGAGCTGTACTACCCGGGCTTCAAGCCCAACCTGCGGCTGTACGTGAAGCGGATGCTGGTTCGCGAAAACAGCGAGGAGCTGCTCCCCCGCTGGCTGCGCTGGGTGCGCGGCGCGGTGGACAGCCCCGACCTGCCGCTGAACGTCTCCCGCGAGATGCTGCAGAGCGACCGCCACGTCCGGCAGATCCGCCGCACGCTGACGAAGAAGGTGCTGGGCACGCTGGAGCAGATGCTGAACGCCGACCGGCCGAAGTACGAGTCGTTCTGGCGCGAGCTGGGGCGCGCGGTGAAGGAGGGGGTGGACAGCGACTACGAAAACCGCGACGCGCTGCTGAACCTGCTCCTGTTCGGCTCGTCGCGCGAGGCGGAGGCGCTGACCACGCTCAAGGAATACGTGGGGCGGATGCCCGAGGGGCAGAACGAGATCTGGTACCTGACCGGCGCCAGCCGCGAGCAGATCGAGAACTCGCCCGCGCTGGAGGCGTTCCGCGACCGCGGGTGGGAGGTGCTGTACCTCACCGATCCGGTGGACGAGCTGGTGGTGCAGTCGGTGACGGAGTTCGAGGGGAAGCGGCTGCGCTCGGCCGGCAAGGGCGCGGTGGAGCTGGACGAGGCGGAGAAGAAGACGCAGGCCGACGAGCGGAAGAAGGAGTTCGAGCCCTTCCTGGGCGCGCTGCAGAAGCGCCTGGAGACGTGGGTGAAGGAGGTGCGCCTCTCCGGCCGGCTGACCAAGTCGCCCGCGGTGCTGGTGGTGGCGGAGCACGACTACTCGCCGCAGCTGGAGCGCTTCCTGGCCGCCGGCCGCGGCGACGGCTTCCGGCAGCGCCGCATCCTGGAGCTGAACGCCACGCACCCGCTGGTGCAGGGCCTCCGCCGCCGCTTCGACGCGAACCCCGGCGACCCCGTCGTGGGCGACTACGCGGAGCTGCTTCTGTCGTGGTCGCTCCTGGCCGAGGGCTCCGAGCCGCACGACGCCGTGCGCTTCACCCAGCTCGTGGCCGGGCTGATGGAGACGGGGCTGGATGCGGCGCCGTCCCCCGCATCCGCTCCGCCCGCGGCTGATGAAGCCCCATCCGCGGAGGAGCCCGCCGCGGACGCGATCGAGGAGACGTCGTCGGAGGAGACTGCGGCGAATCCATAGATCTCGCGCGAGGACTGGCGATCTAAATTTTCTCACAGAGAACACAGAGAACCGCAGAGGCACAGAGGACCGCGATTGGTTCTCTGTGCCTCTCCGTTACCTCTGTGTCCTCTGTGTGATTGTTTTTCTCCCGGCAGCGGACAGCCGGGTGTTCGCTCGTGGGACGGGGATTCCCACATCCGGATAACCGCACGGCGATCCGATACAGCTATATTGCCATCTACCAACAATTTACGCCGCATGGAAAGTTGGCACGGACCTCGCCTTTACCGGGTGCGGCAACGCCCTCCGCACGAGCCGGCGTACATCGTCACCCTGAAATCTCCCCCGGAGCAGAACCGTGGATATTCCTCGCAAGCCGGCACGCAAGAGCCGCAAGTGGATCACGTACGGCGGCGCGGCGGTCCTGCTGCTGGCCGTGGCCACCGCGGCGCTGGCGCGCATGGGCCCGGCGGCGCCGTCGGTCGACCGCGCCACCCTGTGGACCGACACCGTCCAGAAGGGCGAGATGATGCGCCAGGTGCGCGGGCCCGGCACGTTGGTGGCCGAGAACATCCGCTGGATCAGCGCGGTCACGCAGGGCCGTGTGGAGCGCAAGCTGGTGCAGCCCGGCACCACCGTGGCCGAGGGCACCGTGCTGGTGGAGCTCAGCAACCCCGACGTGGAGCGCGCCGCCCTCGAGGCGCAGCGCCAGCTGACCGCCGCCGAGGCCGAGCTCACCACGCTGCGCACCAACCTGCAGAACGGGCTGCTCACCCAGCAGGGCACGGTGGCGCAGGTGCAGGCGCAGTACAACCAGGCCGAGCGGCAGGCGCAGAGCGCCGAGGCGCTGGCCCGCGAGAACATGGTGAGCGCGCACGAGCTGGCCAAGGCGCGCGACGACGCCGCCGACCTGCGCACGCGGCTGAACGTGGAGCGCCAGCGGCTGGAGCAGATCCGCGGCTCCATGCGCCAGCAGATCGCCGGGCAGGAGAGCCAGATCGCCATGCTCCGCCGCCTGGCCGAGTTCAACCGCACGCAGATCGCCAGCATGCAGGTGCGCTCGCCGCAGGCCGGCGTGCTGCAGGAGCTGCCGGTGGAGCTGGGGCAGTGGGTGAACTCGGGCGCCACGCTGGCCAAGGTGGTGCAGCCGGGAACGCTGAAGGCGGTGCTGCGCATCCCCGAGACGCAGGCGCGCGACCTGGCGGTGGGGCAGCTCGCGTCGATCGACACGCACAACGGCGTGGTGGCCGGGCGCCTGACGCGCATCGACCCCGCGGCGCAGAACGGCACCGTCACGGTGGACGTGTCGCTCACCGGCGCGCTTCCCCGCGGCGCGCGCCCCGACATGTCGGTGGACGGCACCGTGGACCTGGAGCGGCTGGGGAACGTGCTGCACGTCGGCCGTCCCGCCTACGGCCAGGCCGAGAGCACGCTGGCGGTCTTCCGCCTCCTTCCCGGCGGCGGCGAAGCCGAGCGGGTGATGGTGCAGCTGGGCCGCGGCTCGGCCACCTCGGTGGAGGTGCTGCGCGGGCTGAACCCCGGCGACGTGATCATCCTCTCCGACATGTCGCAGTACGACGCCTCGGAGCGCGTGCGGCTGAAGTAGGCCATCGCCAAGCAGAACGGCATTTCCCCGAACCGGCATCGATCCGAATGAGCAACGGCAACGGCAGCCCGCTGATCCAGCTCGACGGCGTCAGCAAGGTGTACCTGACCGAGGACGTGGAGACGCACGCGCTCTCGGGCGTGCACCTGCAGATCGCGAAGGGCGACTACGTGGCGATCGCGGGACCGTCGGGGTGCGGCAAGACCACGCTGCTGTCGATCCTGGGGCTGCTCGACTCGCCCAGCGGCGGCAGCTACGTCCTGAACGGCGAGCCGGTGTCCAACCTCACCGCCACCGACCGCGCGCGCATCCGCAACCGCGAGATCGGCTTCGTGTTCCAGGCGTTCAACCTGATCGGCGACCTGTCGGTGAAGGAGAACGTGGAGCTGCCGCTTACCTACCGCGGCATCCCCGCGTCGGAGCGGGCGCAGCGGGTGAAGGAGGCGCTGGAGAAGGTGGGGATGAGCCACCGCATGGGGCACTACCCCAGCCAGCTCTCGGGCGGGCAGCAGCAGCGCGTGGCCGTGGCGCGCGCCATCGCGGGCTCGCCCTCGGTGCTGCTGGCGGACGAGCCCACGGGGAACCTGGACTCGGCCAACAGCGAGCAGGTGATGACGCTGCTGCGCGAGCTGCACGCCGAGGGCGCCACCATCTGCATGGTCACGCACGACCCGCGCTACGCCGAGCACGCGCAGCGCACGGTGCACCTCTTCGACGGCCAGGTGGTGCGCGACGAGAGCAGCGGCGTGATGCACGAGCTGGAGCGCCACGGCTTCGTCCACGCCTGATCCGGAGTTTGTTGATCCGAGACCGACCCCGACCGACGTCATCCTGAGGCCGGCCAGACCGTAGTTGCGGACTGCGCAAGCGGTTGCAGGCCGAAGGATCTATCGCCGCGTCATGCACACAGTCCTCGGAGCCGCACCAACTCCGGACTTGAGATCACACGGAGGCACGGAGAATCGCGCGCGGTTCTCCGTGCCTCCGTGTTGGTACCGAGTCTGTAAACAGCAAGGCTCACGCAGAGTCAGCAGGGTCAGCAGAGAGAACTGCAGCCGTTCCCTCTGCTGACCCGGCTGACTCTGCCTGATATGAATCTGGATGGAGATTCGGCGCGTTTCGCGAGACCGGGTGCTGGATCGGCGATAGATCCTTCGGCCTGCAAGCTTTTGCGCAGACGCTGATTACGGTTTGGCCGGCCTCAGGATGACGTCGGGGTCGGATCAGCCTTTGAGCGAAATCCCTCTTCTTCAGCTCGACGGGCGGATGGGGAGGACGAGCGTGGCGACGCAGCCGCGGGCGCCGGCGCGGTTCTCGAGCGCCAGCGTGCCGCCCAGGTTCTCGGCGATCTGGCGCGAGAGCACCAGCCCGATCCCCGTGCCGTGCGGCTTGGTGGTGAAGAAGGGGACCAGGAGGTTGGCCGTCTCCGCCAAGCCCGGCCCGTCGTCCTCCACCCGGATCTCCACCCGCCCGCCGTGCGGCGCCCAGCCCACGCGCACGCCGCCGCCGGTCTCCAGCGCGGCGTCGGCGGCGTTGCGCAGCAGGTTGATCATCAGCTGGTCCAGCTGGTCGCGGTCGGCCTGGATCTCCACCGGCGGGCCGGGGAGCACCTCCACCTCCACGCGCGTCTCCAGCCCGGCCGCGTGGCGCACCCACTCGCCCACCTCCATCGGCCGCAGCACGGGCGGGGGAAGGCGGGCCAGGCGCGCGTACTCGGCCATGAACGCGCCCAGCGCCCGCGCCCGGCAGCCGATGACGTCGAGCCCGTGCAGCAGGTCGTCGCGGAGGTCGGGCGGCGGCGGCTCGCGCGAGGACAGCGCGTGCAGCGTGCCCGCGATCGACTGGATGGGCGCCAGCGAGTTGTTGATCTCGTGGCTCAGCACGCGGATCAGCCGCTGCCACGCCTGCCGCTCTTCCTCGCGCAGCGCGCGCGACAGGTCGGTGACCACCAGCAGCCGGTGCTGCCGTCCGCCCTGGCGGAAGGGGTCGCGCCGGATCTGCCAGCGCCCGCTCCCGCCGGGGAAGGCGTGGTCGAGCGTGCGCAACGGCTGCCCCTCGAGCGCGAAGGCCAGCCCCACCTCGGCCGCGGCGAGCCCCAGCAGCCGCTCGCGCGGGGTGTCCAGCAGCCGCTCGCCCGCGCGGTTCACCAGCCGCAGCCGCACCTGGTCGTCGAAGGCGAACACCGCCACGTCGATCTCCTCGATCACCTTGCGCAGCAGCGCCGTGGCCTCCATCGCGCCGAGGCGCTGCTCGCGCAGGGTTACGCTCAGCGCGTTGGCCTCGAGCGCCAGCAGCCCCAGCGCGTCGTCGGCGCGCGCGCCGCGGGCCCGCACCGCGAAGTCGCCGCCGCGCAGCGCGCCCAGCTGGTTGGCCAGCGTCTGCAGCGGATGCACCACGCGCCGCCGGAGCGCCGCGGCGAAGGCGATCCACAGCGCCGTCACCGCCAGCGTCAGCGCGAGCTTCACCGCCAGGGAGAAGCCGCCCGTCCACAGCAGCGCCATCGCCAGTGCCCAGGCGGGGAGCCCCGTGAGCACGGAAAGCCGCAGCACCTGGGTCTGGTGCCGCGGCTCCCGCCGCCTTTCCGCGGAGCGCGCTTCGTCTTCCACGCCCGCGCCGGCCCGCGCGGAGGGGCGGCTCACGCGTCCGCCTGCGCCTGCAGGCCGAAGCGCTCCAGCCTGCGATAGAGCGCGCTCCGGCTCAGCCCCAGCGCCTCGGCGGCCTGGCTGACGTTGCCGTTGTGGCGCGCCAGCGCCTTGCCGATCAGCAGGCGCTCCGCGTCTTCCAGCGACATCTCCTCCAGCAGCGCCGATGCCGCGGGCGGCCGGAGCGCCAGGTCGCCCGCGGCGATCGCGGGACCGGTGGCCAGGAGCACGGCGCGCTCCACGGTGTGCTCCAGCTCGCGGATATTGCCGGGCCACCCGTAGGCGAGGAGGGCCTGCATGGCGTCGGGCTCGAACCCCGCGATCTCCTTCCGATACCGCGCCGCCTGCCGGGCCAGGAAGTGCCGGGCGAGCGGGGGGATGTCGTCGCGGCGGTCGCGTAGCGGGGGAAGGTGGATCTCCACCGTGTTCAGCCGGAAGAGCAGGTCCTCGCGGAAGCGTCCCTCGGACACGGCCCGGGAGATGTCGAGGTTGGTGGCGGAAAGGACGCGCACGTCCACCCGGCGCGTCTTCGACGAGCCCACGCGCTGGAACTCGCCGGTCTGCAGGACGCGCAGGAGCTTGGCCTGCTGCGCGTGCGGCATGGTGCCGATCTCGTCGAGGAAGAGCGTGCCGGTGTCGGCCAGCTCGAACGCGCCCACGCGGTCGGTGCGCGCGTCGGTGAACGCGCCGCGCACGTGCCCGAACAGCTCGCTCTCGAACACGCCCTCGGCGATGGCGCCGGCGTTCACCGTCACCAGCGGCCGCTGCGCGCGCGGGCTGCTGGCGTGCAGCCAGCGCGCCACCACGTCCTTCCCCGTGCCGTGCTCGCCGGTGATCAGCACCGAGGCGTCGGACGGGCCCACGCGCTCCATCAGCCGCAGCACCGACTCCATCGCGCGCGAGCCGGCGATCATCTCCGGCAGGCCGTCGGCGCGCAGGCGGCGGTTCTCCTGCTCCAGCCGCTGGCTCTGGCGCAGCGCGCGCCCCAACTCCACCTGGCGGCCGAGGGTGGCCAGCAGCTGCGCGTTGTCCCACGGCTTCTGCACGTAGTCGCGGGCGCCGCGGCGCATGGCCTCCACCGCGCCCTCCACGCTCCCCCACGCGGTCATCACGACCACGGGAAGGGCGGCGTCGAGCGCCAGCAACGCCTGCAGCAGCTCCATCCCCTCCTGCCCCGAGGTGGTGTCGCGGGCGTAGTTCAGGTCCATCAGCACCGCGTCCACGTCCTGCTCGCGCGCCACCGCCAGCACCCCCGCGGGCGAGCTGGCCGTCTCGATGCGGAAGCCCTCGGCCTTCAGCAGCAGGCGGAGCGCCTCCAGCACGTCCGGCTGGTCGTCGGCGATCAGGATGCGTGGCGGCGGCGTGATCTGCATCGCTTGGGCGCGCGTGGTGATGGAAAACCGGCGGGAAAGCTAGTGCGATGCGCCCCGGAAGGGTACCCGCGTCCGGATACGGATAACAAAAAAGGTCTCACGCAGGGTTAGCAGAGTTAGCAGGGTGAACGGCTGAAGTTCTCTGCTGACTCTGCTGACTCTGCGTGAGACCAAAGGATACTTGACCTCACGCAGAGGACGCAGAGCCGCGGAGGGTTGGCGTTCCCTCTGCGGCTCTGCGTCCTCTGCGTGAGATTAGATCAGCTCGCCTGATCTGGAGATTACGCCCGGCGCAGCGCGCAGCTGCACTGCATCCCCGCGGCCTCGGCGGGCGAGGGGCGGAGATGGTAGACCATGGCGATCACCATCGGCACGAAGACGATGGCGTTGTAGAACAGGTGCAGCTCCACGCGGGGGAGCCAGAGCTGGACGATGCTGGTGGGAACCGGGCGCCCCGCCAGGTGCCAGCCGGTCTGCGCCTGCGTCAGCAGCAGCGCGTGCTCGATGTGGTGCCAGAACTGGATGGCCAGCGACACCGTCCACCAGGTGCGCGCGCGCCCCGCCATCCCCGGGCGCAGCAGGACGAGGCCCACGAGCATCACGATCGCGTAGCCGTAGTGCAGCCACTCCGAGTGCACCAGCCACGGCCACACCATCCCCAGCGCGCCCATGGCGTGATGGCGCGGCATCCCCATCACCCAGATCTGCCAGGCCTGGAACAGGTGCTCGGCCCAGTGCCCCAGCACGACGGCCGCGAACGCCCACATGGCGCGCTCGTGCCACCGCGTGTTGAGGCGGGCGATGAAGCCGCCGCCGGTGACGTCGAGGCCGTGCTGCACGGCGACGGCCGGGGTCGGCGAGACGATCGAAGACATGGTCGTCCGGGGGTTGAAAGTGCAGGGTTCATCCGGGGACGAGCGGACTGCTCACCCGGCGGCACCGGTCACGGCTCCGAGAGCTCCAGGACGGCGCGCGGCCGCTCGGCCACGGCGTGCTCGGGGCGCGGCGCGGGGGCCCGCCGGGGGTGCCATTTCCGCCACGGCTCGCGCGTGAGCCCGGCCGCCCAGCAGCCGAACAGCACCAGCGCCTCGTAGGCCACCACCAGCCACGGCATCGTGGGCATCCGCCGCAGCGCGCGGCTGGCCGCCTCCGGCTCGGCACCCGGGCCCGCCAGACGGTACTGGATGCCGGTGAGCGGCCCGGCCATCACCATCGCCGCGGTCCACGGCTCGCGCAGCAGGAGCCGGCCGAACGGCGGGCGGCAGCCGATGTCGTGCGCCATCGTCTCCATGAAGCGGAAGAAGTCGGTGAGCGCGGGGAGCCGCTCCGCGTCTTCCACGAACTGCCGGGTGTCGAGCTCGGCGTGCAGCCGGATGTCCTCGCGCATCTCGGCCGGCGACGGCATCGGCTTCTCGCCGCTGATCAGCAGCGCCAGGTAGCGCGCCTGCATCTCGGCGCAGGGCGGCACGCTCCCCACGAAGGGGCGCACGTAGCCCACCCAGGCGATGTCGGTGCCCACCTCGGGGAAGATCATCCGCTTGTACATCATCCGCGAGTTGCGCGAGCGGCGGGCCAGCTCCGGCTCGTGCTCCTGCAGGAAAGGAAGCCCGGGCGCGAAACCGGTGCAGCACACGATCATGTCGCACTCGAACTCCGTCCCGTCGGCGAACACCACCCGGTCGCGCCGCAGCTCGGCCACGTCGCCGTGGTAGCTGGCGCCGTGGTAGAGCATGGCCTCGATGAAGGCGGTGCTCTTGGTGGCGAAGCGGTGGAAGGGCGGCAGGCCGCGGGCGGCGTTGAGCTCCCCCGCCTTCTCGAGCACCGCGCGGTCCTCGTCGGGCTTCAGCAGCGCGTCCTCGATCTTCACCTTGAAGCGCACGATGGGCGTCTGCACCATCGAGCGCGGGAGCGCGTGGTAGCAGCGGTTGGTGTCGAGGTCGGTGGGCAGCCCGCGGTAGTAGCGGGGGATCACGTACCCCGGACCCTTGCGGGTGGAGATCGCGCACGCCACGCCGCCGCGCGCCGCCATCAGCGCGATGTCGGAGCCGCTCTCGCCGAGGCCGACCACCACCACCCGCTTCCCGGCGAAGTCGCGGTCGTCGCGGATCTCGGCCGAGTGGACGATGCGGCCGTCGAAGCGCGACGGGTCGGCCCAGGCGGGAAAGCGCGGCTGCTCGTTGCCGCCGCTGCACACCACCACGTTGTCGACGTGGATCTCGCGCTCCTCGCCGGACGCGGCGTCCGGGGCCGCGTAGCGCACCCGCCACCCGCCGCCGGCCACGCGCCCCACCGAGCGGACCTCGGTGCCGTAGTGGTAGTGGCGGTCCAGGTCGAAGTGCCGGGCGTAGTCGGCCAGGTACTCGAGGTACTCGCCGCACTGCCACACGGTGGGCCTGTCGAGGTCGCGCGGGCGCACGAACGAGCTGAAGCTGGTCAGCAGGCTGCTGGAGGTCAGCTGCAGCCCCGCGTAGGTGCCGCGGTACACGCCGCCCGGCTGCGTGCGCCGCTCGAAGCCCACGACCTCGAGCCCCTTGTCCTTCAGCTCCTTCATCGTCACCAGCCCGGCCGGCCCGCCGCCGATCACCGCAACCCGCTTGCGCCCGCCCGCCGCCGGCATCGTTCCTTCGCTCATGCGTTCCCCGCGTTCAGCTTCGTGGAGATGCCGGGCGCAACCGCGCGCCCGGCAGCATCGGATTTCCTTCTCGCACCTACTCCCACCCGTCCATGGCGACCGGCATTCTCACCCGGCGGCGCATCGGGAGCCTCGCCCGATGCCATCCACCGGATCATCCCAGCGGTTACTGCAGCGCGGGGCGCGGGGCCTTGGCCACGGCGGGGCGGCGCACGGCGGGGCTTCGCCGCTGCCACTTCTTCCACGGCTCGCGCGTGAGCCCGGCGGCCCAGCAGCCGGCCATCAGCATCGCCTCGTACGCCAGGACCGGCCACGGCATGGTGGGCAGGCGGCGGAGGACGGCGCGCGCCCGCACCGGGTCGGCGCCGGGGCCGGCCAGGCGGTACTGCGCGGCGGAGAGCGGCCCGAACGCCACCTTGAAGGCGGCGCGCGGGTCGCGCAGGAACAGCTTCCGCAGCGGCGGCCGGCAGCCGATCTCGTGCGCCGTCGACTCCGAGAAGCGGAAGAGGTCGGCCATGGTCGGCAGCCGCTCGGCGTCGTGCCCGTACTGCCTGCGGTCGAGCTCGGCGTGCAGGCGGATGTCGTCGTGCATCTCGTCCAGCGACGGCAGCGGCTTCCCGCCGGAGATCAGCAGCGCCAGGTAGCGCGCCTGCATCTCCGAGCACGCCGGCACCCCGCCGATCCCCGGGCGCACCAGGCCGATCCAGGAGATGGAGGTGCCCAGCTCGGGGATCATCATCCGCCGGTAGAGCGAGCGGGCGTTGCACGCGCGGCGCGCCAGCTCGGGCTCGTGCTCCTCGAGGAACGAGAACTGGGGGGTGAAGCCGGTGCAGCAGACGATCAGGTCGCACTCGAACTCCGTCCCGTCGGCGAACACCACGCGGTCGCGGCGCAGCTCGGCCACGCCGGGGCGCCACTCCGCGCCGTGGTAGACCATCGCCTTCACGAAGGCGGTGCTCTTGGTGCCGAAGCGGGTGAACGGCGTGCCGCCCCTCGCCCGGTTGATCTCCGCCACCTTTCCCAGGACCTTGCGGTCGGCGTCGGCCGGAAGGAGCGCGTCCTCGACCTTCACCTTGAAGCGCACGATCGGCTTGTGCACCACCGAGCGCGGCAGGCCGTGGTAGCAGCGGTTGCTGTCGGTGTCGGCGGGAAGGCCGCGGTAGTAGCGGGGGATGATGTATCCCGGCCCGTTGCGGGTGGAGATGGCGCAGGCGCGGCCGGCCCGCGCCGCCATCAGCGCCATGTCCGAGCCGCTCTCGCCCATCCCCACCACCAGCACGCGCTTGCCGGCGAAGGTGCTCTCGTCGTGCACGTCGCCCGAGTGGACGATGCGCCCGTCGAAGCCCGCCGGGTCGGCCCACGCGGGGAACTGCGGCTTCACGTTCGAGCCGGTGGCCACGACCACGTGGTCGAACGCGTGCTCCGTCTCCTGCTCCGGAGAGCCGACCGGCGCCACGCGCATCCGCCACCCGCCGTCAGGCGCGCGGCGGACCGACTTCACCATGGTGGAGAAGTGGAAGTGCGGGGCGAGATCGTAGCGCTCCGCGAACTCGCGCAGGTACTGGAGATACTCGTCGCACTGCCAGAGGACGGGGCGGTCCAGGTCGCGGTCGCGGATGTACGAGCCGAAGCTGGTGATCAGGCTGCTGGAGGTCAGCTGCAGCCCCGCGTAGGCGTCGGCGAACACGCCGCCCAGCGTGGGCCGCGCGTCGAAGGCCACCACCTCGTGCCCGGTCTCCTTCAGCTCCTTGACCGCCACCAGCCCCGCCGGCCCGGCGCCGATCACGCCGATGCGCTTGCGGCCGCTCGTCATCGCGCCGCTCACGCGTCGCTCCGCTGCGCGGCGGCCGCGCGCACCTGCGCCGCGAACTCGGCGGACTTCAGCAGCGGCGACCAGGAGACGAGCTCGTCGGGGCGGCGGTGGGTGCCGCGCTCGAGGTTGCCGTACATGTCGGAGGGATCGGACTGCAGCAGGAGATGCCCGGCCACGATGCTGTGCGCGGGAAGGGGCGCCCCGGCCGCCGCGGCCTCCTCGGAGTCGAAGCGATAGATCAGGAAGGGGTCGCCCCCGATGTGCGCGAACATCCCCGAGCGCGCGCCCGGCGGCAGCGTCTCGCGGTAGGCGGAGCGGCGCACGTGCACCTGCACCCCGCGCTCGCGCAGCGCGGTCACGAACTCACCCAGCGAGGCGCGGTCCAGCGCGCGGCCCATGGAGACGCGCGCGGCCGCCCTGTCGAGCGACGCCCGCAGCGCGGGATCCTCGACCAGCTTCGACCAGGCCACCGCGTCGCCGCGGATGCGGCGCGTGTTGGTCCAGTCGGCCCAGAGCGGGGGATTGGAGGCCAGCACCACCGGCCCGGCCTGCAGCGCGTGCTGCATCCACAGCAGCTGGTCGGCGGCCACGCTCTCGTCGGTGAAGAGGAAGACGCGGAACGGCTCGCCGTTCAGCTGCACCTCGCACCCGCAGAACGCCTCCTGCGGCAGCTCCAGCGAGTACATCCGGCGCGTGGGCTCCACCGAATAGCCGTCGCCGCGCAGCGCGCCGAGCACGGGGGCCAGCGCGCCCACGTCCACCGCCACCGGCTCGGGCGCGCGCACCACCTCGACGCCGGGAACGAAGCAGATCAGCGAGTGCCACTTGTTGGTCATGGTGGGCGCCGGCCGCAGCCGCCGCCCCGCCAGCGGCCCGGAGACGGCCAGCCCGTCCACGCGGAACTCCGACCCGGTCTCACGGTCGATGAAGCGGCCGCCGCGAAGCTCCAGCTCCACCGCCGTCTCCGGCTCGTCGTCCAGGAAGGGGTGGAAGGTGCCGGTCATCGCGCTGTCGGCGCCGGCGGAGAGGGTGACCAGCGGGTTGCCGGCCACGTCCGAGGCGATCAGCCCGCCGGCCCGCGCCAGCTCGCGCAGCGGCAGCGCCGCGTGGCCGTCGGGGGTGAACAGGCTCACCACCATGTCGTGCTCGGGAAGACGCTCGTCCTCGCGCACCGACATGGTCTTCAGCACCAGCGGCTCGATCCCGGGCTGCGCGAACCAGGCGTCGGTGCCGTGGCCGTGGCGCGCGTCGGGGTGCGACGCGGGCTCGGGCCAGGTCATCACCACGGTGTCGGGATGGAGCGCCACCCACTCGGCGTACGTGGCCTGGAAGCTCTCCACCCGCTCCAGCCCGCGGCCGGCCAGCGGGCCGTCGAAGGCCACGCCCATCCCGTGGCTCCACAGGCTCTTCGTCTGCTCGTCGAAGATCGACAGGGTGCCGCCGAACAGCCCGCCCGTGCCGAAGGTCACCCGGGCGCCGTCCATCTCGGCCAGGAACACCGCGTTCGAGCAGCAGATCTCGCAGTGCATCACCGCGTGCCACTGGCCGCCGATGGTGTCGTTCACCACGTGCACGTTGTCGAGCATGTACGCGGGGTAGCAGCGCACCTCGCCGCCCACGCGCACGCCCACGACCCAGTCGTCGGGGCGCATGAAGCCCGCGTCGGCGGCGGGAACGAAGACCGGGTCGGTCAGGACCGGGAAGGTGTCGTGCGCCACGCGGTAGGCCAGCGCCGGGTCCGCGTCGTCGAGGAACCGGTCGCAGCGGACCGCGGGGATCGTCATCATGTCGTCGGCCACGGGCTCGTCCATCCCTTCCGGAGGTGAATCACGTCTGCGTGCGATGTCTTCGTGGATCGTCCCGATCCCCGCGCGGGGCGGAGACGAGGATCATCGGAGCGGGGCATCCTCGTCCGCCCGGCCGTGAAGCAGGGCAGACGAGGGATCGCTCCAGGGCTCAGGCGGCCGCCGCGGTCTCCAGCGGCTCCGGCGTCTCGGCCGGTGCGGCGGCCATCTCCTCGAGCGGCCGGTCGCGGGTCTCGACCCCGCTGAGCGTCAGCATGAGCATGGAGAGGAACACCGGCACCGCGGCGATCAGCGCGATGGCGGCGAACCCGGGCCAGCGCGCCAGCACCAGCACCACCAGCGGCGGCGCCAGGATCCCCCCGGCCTTGCTGCACCCCGCGGCGAAGCCGCTGCCGGTGCCGCGCAGCCGGGTCGGATAGACCTCGGCCGTGTAGGGCGAGAGCATGGAGATGATCCCCCCGCTCCCCACCAGCAGCGCCACCATCAGCGGCATCAGCAGGGCGGTTCCCGCGCCGCGCGAGCCGGGGTCGACCAGGGCGAAGAGAAGGAGGGTGATGCCGGTGAGCGCCGCGAAGAGCGACATGGTCTTGCGGCTGCTCCAGTAGCCGTACAGCCAGGCGACCAGGATGGTGGCGGGGACGGCGATCAGGGCCGACCAGAAGAGCATGCGGCTGGCGCCGGCGGCGTCGAGGCCGCGGTCGCGCAGGATGGTGGGGGTGAAGGTGATGAACCCCCAGTTCACCAGGCTCCAGCCGAAGGCGTAGGAGCCCACCGACAGCGTCCGCAGCCGGTGCTCCGGGCGGAAGAGGGCCAGCAGGAGCGAGCCGCCCTTCGGCGCGTGGGCCGGCGCGGGGACCGGCGCCGGCTTCTCGGCCGGCTTCGGCGACGCCCCCTCGGCCGGACGGCGGTCCAGCACCACGCCGTAGCGCGCCAGCACCGACGCCGCCTCGTCGACCCGGCCGTGCTCCAGCAGGAAGCGCGGCGACTCGGGGATCCAGCGGTTCAGCACCAGCAGCAGCAGCCCGGTCGGCAGGCCGGCGAACCAGAGGATGCGCCAGCTGAAGTGGGGCTCGAGCAGGGCGGCCAGGCCGGCGGCCAGCAGGTACCCCGCCACGGTGCCCAGCCCGCCGTGCAGCACCACCAGCCAGCCCCGCTTCTTCGCCGGCATCGACTCGGTCATCAGGGCGTACACGATGGGCAGCATCCCGCCCGCCGAGGTGCCCATCATGAAGCACATGAACAGGTTCCACTGGAACGACGGCATGAAGCCGCAGATCGAGGTGGCCATGAACAGGAGCGAGGCCAGCAGGATCGACGCGCGCCGGCCGATGCGGTCGGCCAGCACCCCCCACAGGAGCGAGCCGAGCACCGTGCCGGTGAGCGCCGTCATGGGGAAGTAGGCCACCTGGCCGATGGTGATCCCGTACTCGGCCTTCATCCCGGGCACCACGAACCCCAGCGTGGCCGGCTTCATCACGTCCACCACCAGGGCGATGCCCAGCACGAACAGGAGCCCCCAGTGGGCCCCGGTCAGCGGCGCGTCGTCCATGGTGCGGTAGGCCACCGGCGACGAGGTGGCGGCCGCGGGCCGCCGCAGGCCGCCGGCGGGGATCAGCCCGTACGCGGTGAGCGCCAGCCCGCCCACGATCAGCGCCATGCCGGCCAGCATCAGCCCCGACATGGGCATCCCCGCCATGTGGAAATGCATGTGGCGGGCGCCGACGAACTCCGGCAGGTGCGCCATCACGCCGGCGGCGACGCAGGCCACGCCCGCCCAGAAGGCGCCGGCGTGGCGGTAGGTGATCCCCGTGCCGTGCTTCGCCTCGGCGGGAGCGGCAGCCGCGTTCGCCCGGATGTCGGTGGGGACGGGGGAAGCGGCGCGCATCACGCCGCCGCGGCGCCGGCGGCGCCCGTCCGCAGGCTCAGGGGACGCATGTCGGTCCAGACCTCCTTCACGTAGGCCAGGCACTCGTCCTTCGAGCCGGGGGTGCCCACGGCCCGCCACCCCAGGGGGATCTCGCGGTCCGCCAGCCAGATCGAGTACTGCTCCTCGTGGTTCACGAGGACGATGTACGTGCGGGTATCCTCGAACGTCTCCGTCGACATGCGGGCTTTCTCCAGCAGGGTGGGAAGCTGAGTCGCGGCCCCGGTGCCCCGACTGCGCCGTGTGAGCGTATTACAAACAGGCGCTTACTGACAGTTTGTCTCGCCGCACCTCTCCATCCCCGATTTTCCCTGCCGCAGCGCGGGATCGTCGGGCCGTGGAGATGCGCGTCGAGCGAGGTGAAATCCCGTGCACACCGCACGGGGATGCGAAGCCGGGAGCGCCGGCCCGCGACCGTCCCTGCAGGACGAACGAGGTGCCGCGGCGGCCTGGGCGGCGAGCGCCCGGAGCCGTCGGAGCTTCGCTTCGCGGCCGCGCACCGTTGCGCCAATTCGGCGCGATGCGACAGCACGCGTGAGTATCTTCTTGTTTACGCGCGATTGGAGCGCATCCGGCCAACGCTACGCCGCGCCTCCAGGCGCGGGACCCGACTGCGCGGCCGGTGCATCGCGACACCGCCGGGAGAGAGAGGTGGAGGCATCTCGCCATCGCGGCGAGCGTTGCGGAGAAACATCAGTTCCCCGCGGCCTGCACCTAGACCCGGCATGCCAAGATATTTCGCGCAACAACGCCATCCTGTCAAGGCGCCGACAGGTAGAAGAATGTCGCCGTAGGTGACTGCGCCTTCTATAGATACGCTCACTCCAGCACCTTTCCCGGCACGGAGCGGCGCGTGCGCTGGGGAAATCCGTCCAACCCGTCCGAGCGCGGTTTTCCGCCCCGTTCTGCCGCGGACGTCGCCGGTCGCAAACGCGGCGGCCGGCACACGGGCGCGTGCTCCTCGCCCGTGTGCCATCCGTGGCCGAATCAGATCTGTCTCCGCGTGTGACCGCGACCGGATACGCCGCGGTGGGATCTCGCTACGCCACCATGAAGGCGGAGGGCGACGCCGCCATGGCCGCGACGGCCTCGACGTCAACCACGCGCCCGTCGAACAGGTGCACCTGGCGGTCGGCGCGCTCGGCGTAGCGCGGGTCGTGGGTCACCATGCAGATGGTGGCCCCGCCGCGGTGGAGCTCGGCCAGCAGCTCCATCACCTGCTCGCCGTTCTTCGAGTCGAGGTTGCCGGTGGGCTCGTCGGCCAGGAGCACCGACGGCTTCCCGGCGATGGCGCGCGCCACGGCCACGCGCTGCTGCTGGCCGCCGGAGAGCTGCGCCGGGTAGTGGCCGCGCCGGTGCGCCATCCCCACCCGCTCCAGCGCCTCCTCCACGCGCTGCTTCCGCTCCGCGGACGAGATCCCGCGGTAGGTCAGCGGCAGCTCCACGTTCTCGCGCACCGACAGGTCGCCGATGAGGTTGAACGCCTGGAAGATGAAGCCGATCTCGCGGTTGCGGATGGCCGCGCGCTCGGCGGGCTTCAGCGTCTGCACCGGCTCGCCCGCCAGCGTGTAGGTGCCCGAGGTGGGCGAGTCGAGCAGCCCCAGGATGGACAGCAGCGTGGTCTTGCCGCCGCCCGAGGGGCCCGCGATGGACAGGTACTCGCCCTCGCGGACGTCCAGGTCCACGCCGGAGAGGGCGTGCGTCTCCACCTCGTCGGTCGCGAACACCTTGCCGAGCCCGCGGAGCTCGATCAGAAGATCACCGCTTGCCATGAAACCTCGTCTGCAGTCGGGGGAAACACCGGGAGTAGGTGCTCAGAAAGTTCTGAGTTCTGAGTCCTAAGTCCTAAGTCCTAAGTCCTAAGTCCTAAGTCCTAAGTCCTAAGTCCTAAGTCCTAAGTCCTAAGTCCTAAGTCCTGAGTCCTGAGTCCTAAGTCCTAAGTGACAGATAACTAACCACTTAGGACTTAGGACTCAGGACTTAGGACTATCTGTTCAGATGCCCTCCTTCAGGGCCACGGTCGGCTCGATCCGGAGCGCGTTGAGCGCG
Source organism: Longimicrobium sp. (assembly GCA_036377595.1). Taxonomy (NCBI): domain Bacteria; kingdom Pseudomonadati; phylum Gemmatimonadota; class Longimicrobiia; order Longimicrobiales; family Longimicrobiaceae; genus Longimicrobium; species Longimicrobium sp. The sequence continues at coordinate 28,447 of DASUYB010000175.1, forward strand.
GGGGCGCCGCAGGAGACGACGCCCATCAGCAGCATCGACGCGAGCACCGACAGCATCAGCATGGGGTCGAAGTGCGACCCCGGGATGCGGGTGAAGAGGAAGATCGAGATCAGCGCCCCGATCCCCGCGCCCAGCCCCAGCTGCACCACGGCGCGCGAGAACACCGAGGTCAGCACGTTGCGCGGGCTGGCGCCGAGGGCGCGGTAGATGCCGATCTCGCGCTTGCGCTGGGTGACGGTGAACGACATCAGCGCGAAGGTCACCGCCGCGGACAGGGCCACGATGAAGAAGCACACGCCCACCATCAGCAGCGCGAAGGCGCGGTCCATCCGCAGCTCGGTGTCGCTGCGCTGGTCGAGGCGGCGCGTGTCGTAGACCAGGAAGCTCTTGTCCACCTGCCCCGCGATGGCGCGGAAGCGCTCGGCCGCGTCGGTGGCGCCGCCCTCCAGGCGGATGGCCATGAACCCGGACTGCATCTCCTCCGGCTTCGCCAGCTGGTAGAGCCCCGCGGCCTTGTCGGGCCGCAGCGGGTTCATCCCCAGGTCGGGCACCACGCCCACGATCTCCAGCCAGGGCCCGGGCTCCTTGCTTCCCGACGCGGCGAAGCGGATCTGCCGGCCCACCGCGTTGCGGCCGCCGAGGACCGCCTGCACGAACGGCTGGTTGACCACGATCACCCCCTGCCCCGAGGCCGCGTCGGTGGCGCGGAAGCCGCGGCCGGCCAGGATCGGCGTCTTGAAGGTCTCGAAGAACTCCGAGCCGACGGAGGCCACGCGCACGCGCTGCACCTCGCCCGCGGCCGCGTTCCCCTCTCCCTTCACCTCCACCAGCTGGGGGAAGTGGGTCGAGCCGGGGAGCTGCCGCGCGAAGGTGGCGGCGGCGAAGCCGGGCTCGGCCAGCAGGCGCTGCTGCAGCGCCCGGTGCCGCTCCTCCATCTGGGCGGTGGACTCCGCGGCCTTCGTCTCGCCGCCTTCCACCCCCACGGGACCCTCGGTGCCGTAGCTGACGGTGAGGTATTCCTGCGGACGGATCCCCGGGTAGGCGGGGTCGGACCAGTTCAGCCCCAGCGTCCACGACAGGGCGATGGGCATCAGCGCGCCCGAGAGCGCCACCTGGGCCACGATGACGCCCGTCGACATCCGCCGCGAGCGCAGCCCGGCGCCGCCCGCCGCGCTCCGCCGCAGGCTGGCCTCGATGCTCCCGCGGGTGAACTTGAGGCCGGGGATCACGCCCATGAACACGGCGCCGACCACCGCCAGCGTCACCACGTAGAGGATCGTGGTCAGGTTGAGCCCCGAGTCGCGCCAGAAGGGGGCGGCGGTGCCCAGGGTGCGCCAGAAGAAGTCCTCGCCGTTGCGCAGCCCCCAGCTCACCACGGTCAGGGCGATGGCCGCGCCGATGGAGGTCAGCAGCAGCGCCTCGACGAACAGCTGGGTGACGATGCGGCCGCGGCTGGCGCCCAGCGCGGTGCGCACCGAGAACTCCTTCTCGCGCGTGACGATGCGGGCGAAGACCAGCGCGCCCACGTTGGCGCAGATCACCGCCAGCAGCATCATGAACACGGCGTTCACGCCCATCCGGGCCGAGCTCTCCACCGGGTCGGGGGTGAACTGCTCGAGGTAGGGCTGGATGCGGGGGCGCAGCCGCTCGTTGCTCTGCGGGAACTCCGAGGCCAGGCGCGCGCCCAGCACCGTCAGCTCGGCCTGCGCCTTCTCCAGCGTGTAGCCGGGCTTCAGCCGGGCGATGGTGCCGATGGCCGGGCCCTGGCGGCGCGGGAAGTCGAGCGCGTTCTCGCGGAAGGGGATCCAGACCTCCTGGTTCACCGGGAGCGCGAACGCCTTCGGCATCACCCCCACCACCGTGTACTGCTGCGACCCCACCTCCAGCGACTTGCCCACGATGGCGGGGTCGCGGCCGAAGCGGCGCTCCCACATCCGCTCGCCGATCACTACCACCGGGGCGGCGCCGGGCAGCTCGTCGCCCGCCACCAGCGGCCGCCCGCGGAGCGCGGGGATGCGCGCCAGGCGGAAGGCCGCCGGGCCGATCTCCACCACCTCTTCCGGCTCGGCCAGGCCGCCCGCGGGGCCCACGTTGCGCGTGTAGGTGCTGAACGCCGCCAGGTCCTGCACCCCCCTGAGCCCCTCGCGCCACGCCGTGAAGTCGTGCAGCGAGCGGGGCTCGGGCGCGTTGGTGGCCATGTCCTGGTCGTGGATCTCCACCACCTGCCCGCCGTCGTTCAGCGGGAGCGTGGGATAGAGGAGGTCGTTCACGATCTCGAAGTAGACCGCGCCGGCCCCGATGGCGAAAGCGGTGGACAGCACCGCGATCAGCGTCAGGAACGGATACCTCGTCAGCATCCGCAGGCTCAGCTTGAGGTCCAGCCACGACGACGAAAGGTTCATCTCGACACGCTCACGACTCAGGGGTTCGCGCGCACGTCCGTGCGGCGGTATCCAGGGCTTCGATGTGATGCCGGAAGGCGAGGTCCGTGCCACGTTGCGATGCGTTAAAAATCGTTGTGTCGCAACGATTTATCCGCCGACGCACACCATCTCGCGATGCGATTCTGGGAACATCTGTCCCACGAGCGGACACCCGGCGGCGGCGCGGCCGGCAGGGCGAGGTGCCGGCACGGAAAGGAACGCCGGCGGCGGAGTGCTACCGGAACGGCAGACGGTTGTGCCCAGCCATGTCAGGGTTGGGAACAAATGTACACGAAATCGGGCTGTAAAGGCAAGCCCTGAAACAACTTCCAGTTCCACGAACCGTCCCCCGCGGGCGCGAATCCGAGGTCCGGATACATCCGCGCGGCCACCGCGTTCTTCTCGCTGGGCACGAAGTGCCCCACCAGCGTGTGCCCGCCGCGCGCGGCCACGAGGCGCGCGAGCTCGGCCAGGAGGCACGCCTCCACCCGGCGGCCGATCACCCGGCAGCTGAGGAGGAAGGAGTCGACGTCCCACACGCCGTCGCCGCGCGGGGTGGCCAGCGCCACGCCGACCAGGCCGTTGTCGCCGAAGCGGTCGGCCACGCGCATCCACACCCCGATCCCCCCGCTGTCGAGCATCGCGGCCACTTCGGAGGCGGTGTGGCGGCGGGTGGTGAGGTTGAACTGGTTGGTCTTCTGGAGGAGCTGGGCCACGCGGGGGAGCGTGGCGTCGTCGATCTCCCCCATCGTCACCTGCATCTCCAGCGAGCGCAGGAATTCCTCCACGGAGCCGCTGCCGACCTGCGCCTCGCGCCGCTGCCGCTCGGCGCGGTAGAGGTCGGCGCGGCGGCCGTCCTCCTCGGTCAGCACGGGGTGGTCGAAGAGCTCGGCGGCCTCCAGCGCCTCGACGTAGCCCGTGGGCGACGCGGGGACGTCGACCACCGCCACCTGCGGGAGCCGCGAGCGCACCCATTCGCGCTCGACGGGGTTGTCGTCGAAGAACGCGAGCGAGTCGACGCCGATGTTGAGCTCGCGGGCGATGGCCAGCAGCGAGGTGGCCTTGTCTTCCCAGCTGATCTGCAGCGCGGCGAAGTCGGAGGAGCGCAGGACGCAGTCGGGATGGCCGTCGAGCACCTCCAGCGCGTCGGCCGGGTTGTTCTTGCTGGCCACGGCCAGGAGCACGCCGCGCGAGCGGAGCCGCTTGACGTGCCGCTGGAAGCTGCTGAAGACGTTCCCCGGATAGTCGGCGCCGAGCTTGATCCCCCCCGGCCCGTCCTCGCCCAGCACGCCGCCCCACAGGGTGTTGTCGAGGTCGAGCACCAGGCACTTGCGCGGCGGCATGCGCAGGCTGCGGAGCCGCCGCGCCAGCGCCCGGCCGATCTCCTGCTGCGCGGCGGCGCTGAAGGGGATGCGCCCCAGGTGCGCCAGCCGGGCGTCGCTCCAGCGTGCCAGGCCCACCTCGGCCGCCACGCGCGCCAGGTCGAAGACGAAGCAGCCGGGCACCGCCGCGCAGGCGCGCGCGATCGCGTCGTTGACGGCCGCGATCGCGGAGGCGATGGAGACGGACTGGCCGCCGTCGGCGACGCCCGCCGGGGCGTAGCGCGGCGGCGCGTGGTTGAAGACCAGCAGCGCCGCGTCGGTCCGGGCGCGGGCGCCCTCCAGCAGCGCGGTGATGCGCCGCTCCACCGCGGCCACCTCGGCGGCGACGTCGTCCGCGTCCATCGTCAGCAGCTCGTCGAGCAGCGCCGGCGCCAGGTCCTCGGCGCGCGTGGCGACGACGACCACGTCCGGCCGCCGCGCCAGGGTCGGGCTGCCGGCGTCGAGCAGCTGCTGCTCGAGCTGGCCGTAGGGCCCGAACTCGACGTCGATGCCCAGGCCGCGCCGGGCGCCCTCGACCGTCAGGTAGGGCGCCAGCACGTCGGCGGTGAAGGAGGCGACGACGGAGACGCGCAGGGGAACGAGCGCCTCGTCGTGCGCGGCGGACTGGACCGCGCGCGCCGCCTCGAGGTACGCCGCGGGCGACGCACCGCTTTCCGGTAGGAACTCCAGGGCCAAGCTAGGAACCTCTTTCTTTCGCAAGATCGGTAAGATGATGACGGAGAGTCCTAAGTCCTGAGTCCTAAGTCCTAAGTGGTTCGTTTTCTGTCACTTAGGACTTAGGACTTGGGACTTAGGACTTCAGTTCCTCCCCGATGCGCCCGATCTCCTCGGTCAACATCCGGCCCACCGCGGCCACGTTGGGGGCCTGCATCATCGAGAAGTGCGTCCCCGGCACCGGCGTCACGCGGACGGTGGGGAGCGACAGCAGCTCGTCCCACCCGGCCGGCGCGGGGCGCGCGCCGCTGGACTGCGCCGGGAAGAGATGGACGGGGGCGGAGATGGGACGCGGCACATACCGCTCCGCCGCCTCCGCGCGCGCCCGGAAGAGCGCGGTCTCCGCCCGCAGGTGCGCCGCCAGGTCGCCGTTGCGCCGCGCCAGGCGCGCGGGCAGGATCGCCACCTCCCGGCTCCGCTCGGCGAGGGAGTCGAAGTCGAGGACGTCCGCGTCGCCCACCAGCTCCACCACGCGCCCGCGCCGCGCCTCGTCGACGCCGGCGGCCGTCGCCAGCATGCGCAGCAGCCAGCCGTTCTCCGCCACCTCGCGGGACGCGGCGGGGCCGGCGACGGGGGTGGGATCCATCATCCCCACGAACTCCACCGTCTTGCCCTGCGCCACCAGCTGCGCCGCCATCTCGTACGCCAGCAGCCCGCCGAACGACCACCCGGCGATGCGGTACGGGCCCGCGGGCTGGACGGCGCGAACCATCTCCACCAGCCGCGCGCCCATCTCCTCGATCGTCCCTTCGCCGGACGCGTAGCCGCCGGGGAGGGCGTAGAGCGGAACGTCGCCGCCCACGTGGGGGGCCAGCACCTGCGCGTAATCCACCGTCCCCAGGCCGTCGTGCACGAGGAAGAGCGGGGGCTGGGTGCCGGCCGGCCGCAGCGCGATGGCCGCGTCGCCCTTCATCTCCGGGGCCGTCCCCTGGAGCTGCGCGGCGAAGGACTTCACCGTCGGCGCGGTGAACAGGTCGGCCATCCGCGCCTCGATCCCCGCCCTGCGCAGCCGGTCGGCCAGGCGCACGGCCAGCAGCGAGTGGCCGCCCAGCTCGAAGAAGCTGTCGTGCCGCCCGACCTGCTCCACGCCGAGCACGTCGGCCCAGACCGTCGCCAGCGCCTGCTCCAGCGCGCCCTGCGGCGGCTCGTACGTCCGCGTGCCGTACGCGTCGCCCTCCGGCGCCGGCAGCGCGCGGCGATCCACCTTGCCGTTCGGGGTGACCGGGAGCCGCTCCAGCCGCACGAAGGCCGAGGGCACCATGTACTCCGGCACCCGCTCCGCCAGGTGCGCCCGCAGCGCGGAGACCTCGATCTCCGCCCCGCCCAGGTAGTAGGCGACCAGGCGCCTGTCGCCGGGCGCGTCCTCGCGGGCGACCACGACGGCCTCCCACACGTCCGCGTGCTCGGCCAGGCGCGTCTCGATCTCGCCCAGCTCGATGCGGAAGCCGCGGATCTTCACCTGGAAGTCGGCGCGGCCAAGGTACTCCAGCGTGCCGTCGGCGCGGCGCCGCACGCGGTCCATCACCCGGTACATGCGCGAGCCGGCGGGCCCGAACGGGTCGGGGACGAAGCGCTCCGCCGTCTGCGCCGGGCGCGACGCGTAGCCGCGGGCCAGGCCGTCGCCGGCCAGGTACAGCTCGCCCGCCACGCCCGCCGGCACCGGCCGCAGCCCGCCGTCGAGCACGTACGCCCGCGTGTTCGCCAGCGGCTGGCCGATGGTGACGCGGTCACCGCCCTTCTCCACCACCGAGCAGGTGGAGAAGGTGGTATCCTCGGTGGGCCCGTACAGGTTGCGCACCGTCTCCACCGTGCCCAGCGCGTACAGCGCCTGCGCCAGCTCGTTGGGCAGCGCCTCGCCGCCCAGGTTCAGCGTCTTCACCGTCGCGGGGATGCCGCCGGTGCGCAGCAGCTCCGCCGCCGCGGTGGGAACCATGCCGGCGTAGACCACCGGCTCGGCGACGGTGGCCAGCTCCAGCGCGTTCTCCACCAGCACCAGCCTGCCGCCCCAGCAGAGGGCGCCGAACAGCTCGGCCACCGAGACGTCGAAGTTGATGGAGGTGGAGAAGAGCAGCGACGAACGCTCCTCGTCGCTCACCGTCTCCTTCAGCCAGTGCAGGAGGACGACGACGGACGAGTGGCGGATCATCACCCCCTTCGGCCGCCCGGTGGAGCCGGAGGTGAAGATGACGTGCGACAGGTTCTCGGGGACGGCGCCGCTCTCCAGCGCCCACGCCGGCCCGGTCTCCAGCCGCTCGCGCAGCGTGTCGAGCGACAGCGCCGCCGCGGTGTTGGGGAGACGATCCGCGAGATCCGAGCTGGTGAGGACGAGCGAGACCTCCGCGTCCTCCAGCATGTATCCCAGGCGCTCCCGCGGGTATGCGGGGTCGAGCGGGACGTACGCGCCGCCCGCCTTGAGGATCGCCAGCAGCGCGACGACCATCTCCGGGGTACGGTCCAGGCAGACGCCCACGCGGGACTCCGGCCGCACGCCGCGCTCGCGGAGGAGGCGCGCCAGCCGGTTCGCCCGGGCATCCGCCTCCGCGTACGTCAGCGATTCGCCGCGGAAGACGACGGCCACCGCCTCCGGCGTGCGCCGCACCTGCTGCTCGAAGAGGTCGTGGACGCACAGCCCGGCCGGGTAATCCGCCCCGGTCGCGTTCCACTCCTCCACGACGCGGACCTGCTCGGCATCGGAGAGCAGCGTCAGCTCCTCGACGCGCAGCGTGTCGTCGGCCGCCATCTGCTCCAGCACGCGCCGGAAGTAGCCGAGGTAGCGCTCCACCGTGGCCTCGTCGAACAGCGCCGTCGCGTACTCCAGCGCCCCGCCGATGCGCCCGCCCGCCTCGCCGAGCGCCAGGGTCAGGTCGAACTTCGCCGTCACCCCGGCGGTGCCGGCGCCGGGGACGGCGGCCAGCTCCAGCCCCGGCAGCGCCATCGCGCCGCCCGGGTTGTTCTGCCAGGTAAGCATCACCTGGAAGAGCGGCGTATGGGCCAGGCTGCGGACCGGATCGGCCAGCTCCACCACGCGCTCGAAGGGGATGTCCTGGTGCTGCTGGGCGCCCAGCGTGGCCGCCTTCACCTGCGCCAGCAGCTCGCCGACGGTCGGCGTGCCGGAGAGATCGACGCGCAGCGCCAGCGTATTGACGAAGAAGCCGATCAGCCCCTCGATCTCGCGCCGCCCGCGGTTCGCCGTCGGCGAGCCGACGACCACGTCCGCCTGGCCCGAAAGACGGCTGAGAACCGTCGCCCAGCCGGCGAGCAGCGTCATGTACATCGTCGTGCCGTGGCGGCGGCTGAGATCCTTCAAGCCCGCCGTCAACTCATCGTCCAGCTCCACGCGGAGCGACGCGCCCGAGTGGTCCATCCGCGCCGGGCGCGGGCGGTCGGTGGGCAGCTCCAGCAGCGCGGGCGCGCCGGCCAGCTTGTCGCGCCAGTACGACGCCTGCGCCTCCAGCACCTCGCCCTCGATCCAGCGGCGCTGCCAGACGGCGTAGTCCGCGTACTGGATCGGGAGGGGGAGAAGGGGATTCGATTCACCCGCGCGGAAGGCGGCGTAGAGCGCGCCCAGCTCGCGGCTCAGGATCCCCGACGACCAGCCGTCGGAGACGATGTGGTGCATGGTGATCAGGAGCACGTGGTCGTCCGCCGCCAGGCGGATCAGCCGGCCGCGCACCAGCGGCCCGCGCTCCAGGTCGAACGGAGACCCGGCCTCCTCGGCCATCACCCCCGCCAGCGTGCCGATCGCATCCTCGTCGCCGGCGAGATCGTGCTCCACCAGCGCGAAGCGGCTCTCCGGCGCGATGCGCTGCACCGGCGCGCCGTCGACCTGCGCGAACGTCGTCCGCAGCGTCTCGTGCCGGGCGACGAGCGCGTCCAGCGCCCGCACCAGCGCGCCGCGGTCCAGACCGCCGCGGAGGCGCAGGCGGCGGGGGATATGGTACGCGCCGCCGACGTTCCCCAGCTGCTCCAGGAACCAGAGCCGCTGCTGCGCGAAGGAGAGCGGCAGGTCGCCACCCCGCTCCGCCGCCTCGATGGCGGGAAGCTCCGCGCGGACCGCGGCGTCGACAGCCTGCGCGAAGCCGGCGAGCACGGGGTGGTCGAAGACGTCGCGGAGCGCGACCTCGGCGCCCAGCACCTCGCGGACGCGGGACGTCACCTGCACCGCCAGCAGCGAGTGGCCGCCCAGCTCGAAGAAGTTGTGGTGCCGCCCCACGCGCTCGAGGCCGAGCACCTCGGCCCAGATCTCCGCCAGCGCCTCCTCGGTCTCGCCCTGCGGCGCCTCGTACGCCCGCCTGGCGAACGCGTCGCCGGCCGGGGCGGGCAGCGCCTTGCGGTCCAGCTTCCCGTTGGGGGTCAGCGGCAGCGTCTCCAGCCACACGTACGCCGCCGGCACCATGTGCTCCGGCAGGCGCTGGGAGAGATGGGCGCGCAGCGCCGCGGCCTCCACCTCGGCCTCGCCCACGCAGTACGCCACCAGGCGCTTGTCTCCCGAGCCGTCCTCGCGGGCCAGCACCACCGCCTCGCGCAGCGCCGGGTGCTCGGCCAGGCGCGCCTCGATCTCCTCCAATTCGATGCGGAAGCCGCGGATCTTCACCTGGAAGTCGTTGCGGCCCAGGTACTCGAGCGTGCCGTCCGCGCGCCACCGCGCCAGGTCGCCCGTGCGGTACAGGCGCGCGCCTTCCCGCCCGGAGAACGCGTCGGGGACGAAGCGATCCGCCGTCAGCCCGGGACGGTTCAGGTACCCGCGCGCCACCTGCACCCCGCCGATGCACAGCTCGCCGGCGACCCCGGCCGGCACCGGCGCGCCGAGCGGGTCCACCACGTAGATGCGCGTGTTCGCGATCGGCCGGCCCAGCGGCACGCGTGCCCGGGCCGCGTCGCTGCCGGGGACGCAATGCCAGGCGGTCACGTCCACCGCGGCTTCCGTGGGGCCGTACAGGTTGTGGAGCTCCACCTCCGGCAGGACCTCGTGGAAGCGTCCCACCAGCGCCGGCGGCAGCGCCTCGCCGCTGCAGACCACCCGCCGCAGGCCGGTGCACGCCGCCGCGCCGGGGTGCTCCACGAAGAGCTGCAGCATCGAGGGGACGAAGTGCAGCGTGGTGACCGCCTGGCTCCGGATCGTCGCGGCCAGGTAGCCCGGGTCCTTGTGCCCCCCGGGCCGCGCCATCACCAGGCGGGCGCCGGTGGCCAGGGTCCAGAAGAACTCCCACACCGACACGTCGAAGCCGTAGGTGGTCTTCTGCAGCACCGCGTCGCCCGCGCCGAGCCCGTAGGCCTCCTGCATCCAGACGAGCCGGTTGACCACCCCGCGATGCCCGTTCATCACCCCCTTGGGCCGGCCCGTCGACCCCGAGGTGTAGATCACGTACGCCAGGTGCTCCGGAGTCAGGCCTTCCCGGCCAGGGTTCGTCTCCGGCAGATCGGCCCAGGAGCGGGCGTCGGCGTCGAGCGCCACGGCGGGCACGCCCAGCTCCGCCACCAGCTCCGCGAGCGACGCCTGCGACAGCAGCACCGCGGGCGCGCTGTCGCCCAGCATGTAGCGCAGCCGCTCGCCGGGGTACTCGGGGTCCAGCGGCACGTACGCGCCGCCGGCCTTGAGCACCGCGAGCAGCCCCACCACCATCTCCAGGCTGCGCTCCAGGCAGAGCCCCACCCGCACGTCGGGGCCCACGCCGCGCGCGCGCAGCCAGTGCGCTAGCCGGTTCGCGCGGGCGTTCAGCTCCGCGTAGCTCAGCGCCGCGTCCTCGAACACCACGGCCACCGCGTCGGGCGTGCGCTCCACCTGCCGCTCGAACAGCTCGTGGACGAACAGGCCGCGCGGATACGCCGCGTCGGTCGCGTTCCACTCCTCCACCACCCGCGCCCGCTCGGCATCGGAGAGCAGCGCCAGCTCGTCCACGCGCAGCGTGTCGTCGGCCACCATCTGCTCCAGCACGCGCCGGAGGTAGCCCACGTGCCGGCGCACCGTCTCCTCGTCGAACAGCGCCGCCGCGTACTCCAGCCCTCCGCGGATCCGCCCGCCGCCCTCGCCGAGCGCCAGCGTCAGGTCGAACTTCGCCGTCACCCCGGCCGTTTCCGTCCCGGGGACGGCGGCCAGCTCCAGCCCCGGCAGCGCCATCGCGCCGCCCGGGTTGTTCTGCCAGGTCAGCATCACCTGGAAGAGCGGCGTGTGCGACAGGCTGCGGGCCGGGTCGGCCAGCTCCACCACGCGCTCGAAGGGGATGTCCTGGTTCTGCTGCGCGCCGAGCGTGGCCGCCTTCGCCTGCGCCAGGAGACCGGCGACCGTCGGCGAGCCGTCGAGGTCGACGCGCAGCGCCAGCGTGTTCACGAAGAAGCCGATCAGCCCCTCGATCTCCCGCCGCCCGCGGTTCGCCGTCGGCGAGCCGACGACCACGTCCGCCTGCCCCGAGAGCCGGCCCAGCACCGTGGCCCATCCGGCGAGCAGCGTCATGTACAGCGTGGTGCCGTGGCGGCGGGAGAGCTCCTTCAGCCCCGCCGTCAGCGCGTCGTCCAGCTCCAGGTGCACCACGCCGCCGCGATGGTCCATCCGCGCCGGGCGCGGGCGGTCGGTCGGCAGCTCGAGCAGTGACGGCGCGCCGGACAGCCGCCCGCGCCAGTACGACGCCTGCGCCTCCAGCACCTCGCCCTCGATCCACCGCCGCTGCCAGACGGCGTAGTCCGCGTACTGGATCGGCAGCGGGAGAAGGGGATTCGGCTCGCCCGCGCGGAAGGCGGCGTAGAGCGCGCCCAGCTCGCGGCTGAACACCCCCGACGACCAGCCGTCGGAGACGATGTGGTGCATCGTCAGCAGCAGGACGTGGTCGTCCTCCGCCAGCCGGACCAGCCGGCCGCGGATCAGCGGCCCGCGCGCCAGGTCGAACGGCGCGGCCGCTTCCTCCTCCATCACCCGCGCCAGCGTCGCCGCCGCGTCCGCATCAACCGTGAGGTCGTGCTCGACGAGGGCGAAGCGGCTCTCCGACGCGATCCGCTGCACCGGCGTGCCGCCCACCTTCGCGAACGTCGTCCGCAGCGACTCGTGCCGCGCCACCAGCGCGTCCAGCGCCCGCACCAGCGCGTCGCGATCCAGCTCGCCACGGAGACGGAGACGGCGGGGGATGTGGTACGCGCCGCCCACGCTGCCCAGCTGCTCCAGGAACCAGAGCCGCTGCTGCGCGAAGGAGAGCGGCAGGTCACCCTCCCGCTCCGCCGCCTCGATGGCCGGGAGATTCGTGCGCACCGCGGCCTCGGCCACGCGCGCGAACTCGGCGAGGACGGGGCGCTCGAAGACGTCGCGCAGCGCGACCTCGGCGCCCAGCACCTCGCGGACGCGGGACGTCACCTGCACGGCCAGCAGCGAGTGGCCGCCCAGCTCGAAGAAGCCGTCGCGCCGCCCCACGCGCTCGACGCCCAGCACGTCCGCCCAGATCGCCGCCAGCGCCTCCTCCGTCTCGCCCACCGGCGCCTCGTACTCGCGCGTGCCGAACGCGTCGTCGGCCGGCGCGGGAAGGGCGCGGCGGTCGGTCTTGCCGCTGGGGGTGAGCGGAAGCGCCTCCAGCCACACGTACGCGGCGGGCACCATGTGCTCCGGCAGGCGCTCGGCGAGGTACTCGCGCAGCGCGTCGCCGGCGAGCGGCTCGGCGCCGGTGCAGTACGCCACCAGCCGCCGGTCGCCGCGGCCGCTCTCGCGGGCCAGCACCACCGCCTCGCGCACCGCCGGGTGCCCGGCCAGGCGCGCCTCGATCTCGCCCAGCTCGATGCGGAAGCCGCGCACCTTGACCTGCGCGTCGTTGCGGCCCAGGAACTCCAGCGTCCCGTCCGCCAGCCAGCGCACCACGTCGCCGGTGCGGTACATCCGCGCCCCCTCGCGGCCCGAGAACGGATCGGGAACGAAGCGCTCGGCCGTCAGCCCGGGGCGGCCCTGGTAGCCGCGCGCCACGAAGGCGCCGCCCAGGAACAGCTCGCCCGTGACCCCCGCCGGCACCGGCTCGCCCGCGCCGTCGAGCACGTAGGCCCGCGTGTTGGCGACGGGCCCGCCGATGGAGACGATCTCCGCCGCCTCGTCGGCACCGCAGCGCCGCGTGGTGGTGGTGATGGTGGTCTCGGTGGGGCCGTAGCAGTTGCGCAGCTCCACGCCGGGAAGCCGCTCGTGGAAACGCCGCACGAGGGTCGCCGGGAGGGCTTCTCCGCCGGCGCAGACCTGCTTCAGCCCGGTGCACAGCTGCGACTCGCCGGCCTCGAGGAAGATCTGCAGCATCGAGGGGACGAAGTGCACGCGCGTGACCCCCTCGCGGCGGATCAGTTCGGAGAGGTAGCGCGGGTCCTTGTGCCCTTCCGGACGGGCGATCACCAGGCGCTCGCCCACGATCAGCGGCCAGAAGAACTCCCACACCGAGATGTCGAAGCTGAGCGGCGCCTTCTGCAGCACCGCCTCGCCCGCCGCGAGCGCGAAGTCCCTCCCCTGCCACGCGGTGTGCGCCATCAGGTTGCCGTGCGAGATCATCGCCCCCTTGGGCCTGCCGGTGGAGCCCGAGGTGTAGATCACGTACGCCAGGTGATCGGCCGTCAGCCCCGCCCGCGCGGGATCCGTCTCCGGCTGGTGCGCCCACTGCGCAGCATCCGCGTCGATCGCCGCGGCGGGGACGCCGAACCCGTCCGCGAGGGACAGGAGGTGCCCCTGCGTCAGCAGCACCGCCGGCGCGCTGTCCTCGACCATGTGGCGCAGCCGGTCTTCCGGATACGCCGGATCCAGCGGCACGTACGCGCCGCCGGCCTTGAGCACGCCCAGCACGCCCACCGCCATCTCCAGGCTCCGCTCCACGCACAGGCCCACCATGACGTCCGGACCCACGCCGCGCTCGCGGAGGTGGTGCGCCAAGCGGTTCGCGCGGCGGTTCAGCTCCGCGTAGGTCAGCGTCTCGCCCTCGAACACGACGGCGATCCTGTCCGGCGTGCGCTCCACCTGCGCCTCGAACAGTTCGTGGACGCGCTCGTCCGCGTACGCCATGTCGGTGCGGTTCCACACCTCCACGACCTGCGCGCGCTCACTGTCGGAGAGCAGCGCCAGCTCGTCCACGCGCAGCGTGTCGTCGGCCACCATCTGCTCCAGCACGCGGCGGAGATAGCCGAGGTAGCGCTCCACCGTGGCCTCGTCGAAGAGCGCGGTCGCGTACTCCAGCGCCCCGCGGACGCGCCCGCCGGCCTCGCCCAGCGTCAGCGTCAGGTCGAACTTGGCCGTCACGCCGGCGTGGCCGGGGACCGCGGCCAGGTCGAGCCCGGGAAGCTCCAGCGCGCCGCCCGGGTTGTTCTGCCACGCGAGCATCACCTGGAAGAGCGCCGTGTGCGACGTGCTGCGCACCGGGTCCGCCAGCTCCACCACGCGCTCGAAGGGGATGTCCTGGTTCTGCTGGGCGCCCAGCGTGGCCGCCTTCACCTGCGCCAGCAAATCGGCGACCGTCGGCGAGCCGTCCAGGTCCACCCGCAGCGCCAGCGTGTTGACGAAGAAGCCGATCAGCCCCTCGATCTCCCGCCGCCCGCGGTTCGCGGTGGGCGAGCCGACGACGACGTCCGCCTGGCCGGAGAGCCGGCTGAGCACCGTCGCCCAGCCGGCGAGAAGCGTCATGTACATCGTGGTGCCGTGGCGCCGGGAGAGCGCCTTCAGCCCGGCGGTGAGCGCGTCGTCCAGCTCCACGCGGATCGCGGCGCCCGAATGGTCCATCCGCGCCGGGCGGGGACGGTCGGTGGGCAGCTCCAGCAGCGCCGGCGCGCCGGACAGCCGCTCGCGCCAGTACGACGCCTGCGCCTCGAGGATCTCGCCCTCGATCCACCGCCGCTGCCAGACGGCGTAGTCCGCGTACTGGATGGGGAGCGGGAGAAGGGGATTCGGCTCGCCCGCGCGGAAGGCGGCGTAGAGCGCCCCCAGCTCGCGGCTGAACACGCCCGACGACCAGCCGTCGGAGACGATGTGGTGCAGGGTGATGAGCAGGACGTGGTCGTCCGCCGCCATGCGGATCAGCCGGCCGCGGACCACGGGCCCGCGCTCCAGGTCGAAGGGCGCCGCGGCCTCCTCGGCCATCAGCCCCGCGAGGGTGCGGGCCGCGTCGGGATCGCCGCCCAGGTCGTGCTCGACCAGCGCGAAGCGGCTCTCCGGCGCGATCCGCTGCACCGGCGCGCCGCCCACCCGGGCGAACGTCGTCCGCAGCGACTCGTGCCGGGCGACCAGCGCGTCCAGCGCCCGCACCAGCGCGTCGCGGTCCAGCTCCCCGCGCAGGCGGAGGCGGCGGGGGATGTGGTAGGTGCTTCCCAGGTCGCCGAACTGCTCCAGGAACCAGAGCCGCTGCTGCGCGAAGGAGAGCGGCAGATCACCATCCCGCTCGGCGACCTCGATCGGCGGCAGCTCCGCGCGCGTGGCGGCGTCGACCGCCTGCGCGAAGTCGGAGAGGACGGGGCGCTCGAAGACGTCGCGCAGCGCCACCTGGGCGCCCAGGACCTCGCGGACGCGCGACGTCACCTGCACCGCCAGCAGCGAGTGGCCGCCCAGCTCGAAGAAGCTGTCGTGCCGCCCGACCTGCTCGACGCCGAGCACCTCGGCCCAGATCCCGGCCAGCAACTCCTCGGTCTCGCCCAGCGGCGCCTCGCCGGCGCGGCGCGCGTACGCGTCCTCGTCGGGCGCGGGAAGCGCGCGGCGGTCCACCTTGCCGTTGGGCGTGAGCGGATACTTCTCCAGCCGCACGTACGCGGCGGGAACCATGTACTCGGGGAGACGCTCCGAGAGATGCGCCCGCAGCGCGGCGACCTCGACCTCCGCCTCGGCGAGGTAGTAGGCCACCAGGCGCCTGTCGCCGGGGACGTCCTCGCGCGCCATCACCACGGCTTCGCGCACGTCCGGGTGCTCGGCCAGGCGCGTCTCGATCTCGCCCAGCTCGATGCGGAAGCCGCGGATCTTCACCTGGAAGTCGGCGCGGCCCAGGTACTCCAGCGTGCCGTCGGCGCGCCAGCGGATCCGGTCCATCACCCGGTACATCCGCGACCCCGCGGGCCCGAAGGGGTTGGGGACGAAGCGCACGGCGGTGAGGTCCGGCCGCGAGGCGTATCCCCGCGACAGGCCGTCGCCCGCCAGATACAGCTCGCCCTCCGCCCCCACCGGCACCGGCCGCAGCTCGGCGTCGAGCACGTACGCCCGCGTGTTGGCCACGGGGCGGCCGACGGTGACGCGGTCGGCGCCCTTCTCCACCAGCGAGTAGGTGGAGTAGGTGGTGTCCTCGGTGGGCCCGTACAGGTTCCCCACCTTCTCCACCGTGCCCAGCGCGTGGAGCGCCTGCGCCAGCTCGTTCGGCAGCGCCTCGCCGCCCAGGTTCAGCGTCTTCACCGTCGCGGGGATGCCGCCGCTGCGCAGCAGCTCCGCCGCCGCGGTCGGGACCATGCTGGCGTAGACGATGGGCTCGGCGACGGTGGCCAGCTCCAGCGCGTTCTCCACCAGCACCAGCTTGCCGCCCCAGCACAGGGTCCCGAAGACCTCGGCGACCGAGACGTCGAAGTTGATGGAGGTGGAGAAGAGCACGCACGAGCGCTCCTCGTCGCTGACGTTCTCCTTCATCCAGTGCAGGAGGACGACGACGGACGAGTGGCGGATCATCACCCCCTTCGGACGGCCCGTCGACCCGGAGGTGAAGATGACGTGCGACAGGTTCTCGGGGATCGCGCCGCTCTCCGGCGCCTCCGCCGGCCCGCTCTCCAGCCGGTCACCGAGATCGTCGAGGCACAGCGCCTCCGCGCCCCCGGGGAGACGGTCCGCGAGCGCGGAGGTGGTGAGGACGAGCCCAGCCTGCGCGTCCTCGACCATGTAGCCCAGGCGCTCACGGGGATACGCCGGGTCCAGCGGCACGTACGCGCCGCCGGCCTTGAGCGTCGCCATCAGCGCCACCACGAGGTCGGGCGTGCGGTGCAGGCAGACGCCGACGCGCGACTCCGGCCGCACGCCGCGCTCGCGGAGGAGGTGCGCCAGCCGGTTGGCCCGCGCGTCCAGCTCCGCGTACGTCAGCGTCTCGCCGTTGAAGGCGACGGCGACGGCGTCGGGCGTGCGCTTCACCTGCTGCTCGAACAGGTCGTGGACGCGCAGCCCGGCCGGATACCCGGCGTCGGTCGCGTTCCACGTCTCCAGCACCAGCGCCCGCTCCGCCTCGGGGAGCAGGGTCAGCTCGTCCACGCGCGTGTCGTCGGCGACCATCTGCTCCAGCACCCGCCGCAGGTAGCCGGCGAAGCGCTCGATGGTGGCCTCGTCCCACAGTGCCGTGGCGTACTCCATCATCCCGCGGATGCGGCCGCCGCCCTCGCCCAGGATCAGCGTCAGGTCGAACTTCGCCGTCACCGCGCCGGCCCCGCCGAGCGGAGCCAGCTCCAGCCCGGGGAGCGTCATCGCTCCGCCGGCGGCGTTCTGCCACGCCAGCATCACCTGGAAGAGCGGCGCGTGCGCCATGCTCCGCTCGGGATCGGCCAGCTCCACCACCCGCTCGAAGGGGATGTCCTGGTGCTGCTGCGCGCCCAGCGTGGCCGCCTTCACCTGCTTCAGCAGCTCGCCGACGGTGGGCGTGCCGGAGAGGTCGAAGCGCAGCGCCAGCGTGTTGACGAAGAAGCCGATCAGCCCCTCGATCTCGCTCCGCCCACGGTTCGCCGTGGGCGAGCCGACGACGACGTCCGACTGGCCGGAGAGACGGCTCAGGACGGTGGCCCACGCGGCCAGCAGCGTCATGTACGGCGTGGTGCCGTGGCGGCGGCCCAGCTCCTTCACCCCCGCCGTCAGCGCCTCGTCCAGCTCCAGCGGCAGCGAGGCGCCGCGGTGGTCGATGCGCGCGGGGCGCGGCCGGTCGGTGGGCAGCTCCAGCAGCGACGGCGCGCCCGACAGCTTCTGCTGCCAGTACGCGGCCTGCGCCTCCAGCACCTCGCCCTCGATCCACCGCCGCTGCCAGACGGCGTAGTCCGCGTACTGGATGGGCAGGGGGAGAAGGGGATTCGGCTCGCCGGCGCGGAAGGCACCGTAGAGCTCGCCCAGCTCGCGGCTCAGGATCCCCGACGACCAGCCGTCGGAGACGATGTGGTGCATGGTGATGAGGAGCACGTGGTCGTCCGCCGCCACGCGGATCAGACGGCCGCGGATCAGCGGCCCGTGCGCCAGGTCGAAGGGAGATCCGGCCTCGTCGCCCACCAGCCGCGCGAGCGTCTCCGCCGCCGCGTCGTCGGCGGACAGATCGTGCTCCACCAGCACGAAGCGGCTCTCCGGCGCGATGCGCTGCACCGGCGCGCCGTCGATCTCCACGAACGTCGTGCGCAGCGTCTCGTGCCGCGCGACGAGCGCGTCCAGCGCGCGCACCAGCGCCTCGCGGTCCAGCTCGCCGCGCAGGCGGAGGCGGCGCGGGACGTGGTACGCGCTGCCGACGTTGCCCAGCTGCTCGATGAACCAGAGCCGCTGCTGCGCGAAGGAGAGCGGCAGGTCCGCGCCGCGCTCCGCCACCTCGATCGGCGGCAGCTCCGCGCGGACCGCGGCCTCGATCACCTGCGCGAAGTCGGCGAGGACGGGGCGCTCGAACACCTCGCGCAGCGCCACCTCGGCGCCCAGCACCTCGCGGACGCGCGACGTCACCTGCACCGCGCGCAGCGAGTGGCCGCCCAGCTCGAAGAAGCTGTCGCGCCGGCCGACGCGCTCCACGCCGAGCACGTCCGCCCAGATCTCCGCCAGCGCCTCCTCGGTCTCGCCCTCCGGCGCCTCCCAGGCACCGCGCGCGTACGCGGCGTCCGCGGGCGCGGGCAGGGCGCGGCGATCGATCTTGCCGTTGGGGGTGAGCGGGAGCGTCTCCAGCCACACGTACGCGGCGGGAACCATGTACTCCGGCAGCGTCTCCGCCAGGTGCGCCCGCAGCGCGGCGACCTCGATCTCCGCATCGCCGGCGTAGTACGCCACCAGCCGCTTGTCGCCGGGCGCGTCCTCGCGCGCCAGCACGATGGAGTCGCGCACGCCGGCGTGCTCGCCCAGCCGCGCCTCGATCTCGCCCAGCTCGATGCGGAAGCCGCGGATCTTCACCTGGAAGTCGGCGCGGCCCAGGTACTCCAGCGTCCCGTCCGCGCGCCAGCGGGCAAGGTCGCCCGTGCGGTACAGGCGCGCGCCTTCCTTGCCCGAGAACGCGTCGGGGACGAAGCGCTCGGCGGTCAACTCCGGGCGCGCCAGGTAGCCGCGCACCACGCCCTCGCCGCCGATGTACAGCTCGCCGGCCACGCCCACCGGCGCGGGCTGGCCGTGCGCGTCGAGGACGTAGATCCCCGTGTTGGCGATCGGCCGGCCGATGGGCGGGTTGCCGTCCTCGTCGCCGCAGACGTGCAGCGTGGACCAGACGGTCGCCTCGGTCGGCCCGTAGGCGTTCACCAGCCGGCGGCGGCGCGAGAAGCGCTGCGCGACGGCGGCGGAAAGGACGTCGCCCGCCAGCACCATCGTGCGCACGGAGGCGAGATCCGCATCCTCCGGCATCGTCGTCAGCACCGCCGGCGGCAGCGTCGCGTGCGTCACCGCGTGCTCGTCGATGATGCGCGCGAGCGAGTCGCCGCTCAGCACCGCGTCCGCGGACGGGACGCACAGCACGGCGCCCTGGCAGAGCGCCATCACCGTCTCGTACACGCACGCGTCGAAGCTGAACGACGCGAACTGCAGGATCCGGCTCTCGCGGCTGATCTCCAGCGTGCGCGTCTGCGCGGTCACCAGGTTGGCGACGCCGCGGTGCGGCACCATCACGCCCTTGGGACGGCCGGTGGAGCCGGAGGTGTAGATGACGTAGGCGAGGTGATCCGGCGTCAGCCCGGCGCGGTCGAGGTTCGTCTCCGGCTGATCGGCCTCCACGCCCTCGCCGAGCGCGACGACCGGCGCCTCGATCCCCTCGAACAGTCCGGACAGCCGCTCGCGTACATTCGCCTGCGTCAGCACGGCCGCCGGCGCGCTGTCCTCCAGCATGTAGCGCAGACGGTCCTCGGGATAGGCAGGATCGAGCGGGACGTACGCGCCGCCGGCCTTCTGCACCGCGAGCACGGCGGTGACCATCTCCGCGCCGCGCTCCACGCAGATCGCCACGCGCGCGTCCGGGCCGACGCCCAGGCCGCGGAGGTGGTGGGCGAGGCGGTTCGCGCGGGCGTTCAGCTCCGCGTAGGTCAGCTCGCCGCCGGCGTACCGCACGGCGGCCGCGTGGGGCGTGCGTTCGACCTCGCGCTCGAACAGCTCGTGGACGCACGACTCGCGCGGGAACGCCGCCGCCGTCGCGTTCCACGCCTCCAGCACCTGCGTCCGCTCCCCGGCGGGAAGCACGTCCATGGCGGCGAGGGCCGTCTCCGGCGCCGTCTCCAGCGCGTCGGCCAGCCGCTCCAGCGCCGTGTGCATCAGCGCCACCACGCGAGCGGGATCAACCGAGCCGTCCACCTGCACGGTGAGGCCGAAGCCGTCGCCCAAGTCGTCCACGTTCAGCGACAGCGGATAGTTCGACCGCTCCACGCCGCTGAGGCGCACGGCCCCGCTCTCCGCCGCGCCCGCCTCGGCGGCGTGCTTCGTGACCCCCGAGCCGCGGTGGCGGTAGTTGAGGATCGAGGAGAAGAGCGGCGTGGGCGCCTGCACGCCGCTGCAGCGCTGCGCCAGCGCCAGCGACGCGTGCTCGTGGCGCAGGAGCTCCGCCAGCACCCCGTGCGTCCGCCGCACGCCCGCCTCCACCCCCTCGCCGTCCACCGAGACGCGCACGGGGAGGGTGTTGATGAACAGCCCCAGCACCCGGTCCGACCCCTCGCCGCCCTGCATGCGGCCGAAGAGCACGGTGCCGAAGACCACGTCGCCGCGGCCGCTGACGCGGGACAGCACCTGCGCCCACGCGACGTGGCAGAGGCTGGCCGCGCTCACGCCCAGCGTCCGCGCCCGCGCCCGCAGCCGCGCGGAAAGGGCGTCGTCCACGCGGCGGCGCGCCTGCACGATCCCCGTGCCGTCGCCCTGCACGTCGAGCAGGCCGAAGGGGGCGGTGGGCTCGGTGACGCCGCCCAGCATCTCGCGGAAGAACGCCTCGTGCGACTCGCGGCTCGTCCCCAGCCGCGCCTGCGCCACGTAGTTGCGGAAGGGGATCGGCGCGGGAAGCGAATCCCCCTCGCCCCGCAGCTGCGCGGCGATCTCGGCGCGCAGCACGTCGAGCGTGGTGTGGTCGCCCGACAGGTGGTGGAGCTGCAGCTGCATCACCCAGCGCCGCTCGGCCGCGTCGAAGGCCACGCTCACCCGCATCAGCGGCGCGCGGCGCACGTCCAGCCGCATCCGGCGCGGATCGAACTTCGCGCGCAGCTGCTCCGCGACGGGACCGTCGGCGGGATCGAGCTCCACCTCCTCCACCGTCATCCGCGCGGCGCGCCAGACCACCTGCACCGGCGGCTCGCGCAGCCCCTCCCACGCCACCGAGGTGCGCAGGATGTCGTGCCGGTCGATCCCCGCCTGCATCGCGGCCAGGTACGCGTCCAGCGACTCGCGCGTGGGGAAGGCGTACTGGATGGTGGCGAGATAGGGATCGCCCTCGGTGGCCAGCAGGTGGTGGAAGAGGATCCCCTCCTGCAGCGGGGCCAGCGGGTAGATGTCCTGCACGTTGGCGGCGCCGCCGTCCACGCCCGCGACGATGCGGTCGATCTCGCCCTGGCTCAGCTCCACCAGCGGCAGCATCTCCGGGCGGATGGCCTCGCATCCGGCGGGGATGGCGTTGGCGGGAACCACCACCACCTCCGCGGCCGACTCCGAGCCGACCTGCGCGGCCAGCTCGGCCAGCGTGGTGGTGAACAGCGCCTGCACGTCGGAGTGCATCCCCTGCTGGCGCATGCGGGCCAGCAGGGTCACGGCCAGCAGCGAGTGGCCGCCCAGCTCGAAGAAGCCGTCGTGGCGGCCGACGCGCTCCACGCCCAAGACGTCGGCCCAGATGGCGGCCAGCCGCTCCTCGGTGTCGCCGGCGGGGGCCTCGTAGGCGCCGCGCGCGTAGGCGTCGTCCTCGGGCGCGGGGAGGGCCTTGCGATCGACCTTGCCGTTGGGGGTCTGCGGCCACGCCTCCAGCCGCACGTACGCCGCGGGCACCATGTAGTCCGGCAGCCGCTCCGACAGGTGCGCCTTCAGCGCGGCGGCGTCGACCTCGGCGTCGCCGCGGACGTAGGCCACCAGGCGCCGGTCGCCGGGGGTGTCCTCGCGCACCAGCACCACCGTCTCCTCCACCTCGGGGTGCTCGGCCAGGCGCGCCTCGATCTCGCCCAGCTCGATGCGGAAGCCGCGCACCTTCACCTGGAAGTCGATGCGGCCGAGGTACTCGATCACACCGTCGGGGCGGTGGCGCACGCGGTCCATCACCCGGTACATCCGCGACCCGGCGGGCCCGAAGGGGTTGGGGATGAAGCGCTCCGCCGTCATGTCGGGCCGCGACGCGTACCCGCGCGACAGGCCGTCGCCCGCCAGGTACAGCTCGCCGATGACGCCCACGGGCACCGGCTGCAGCCGCGCGTCGAGCACGTACGCCTGCGTGTCGGCCACGGGGCGGCCGACGTAGACCGTGTCGGCGCCCTTCTCCACCAGCGAGTAGGTGGAGTAGGTGGTGTCCTCGGTGGGGCCGTACAGGTTCCCCACCTTCTCCACCGTCCCCAGCGCGTAGAGCGACTGCGCCAGCGCGTTCGGCAGCGCCTCGCCGCCCAGGTTCAGCGTCTTCACCGTGTGGGGGATCGACCCGCCGCGCAGCAGCTCGGCGGCCGCGCTGGGCACCATGCTGGCGTGGACGACGGGCTCCTCGAGCGTGGCCAGCGCCAGCGCGTTCTCCACCAGCACCAGCTTCCCGCCCCAGCACAGCGTGCCGAAGACCTCGGCGACGGAGACGTCGAAGTTGATCGAGGTGGAGAAGAGCACCGACGACCGCTCCTCGTCCGTCACGTTCTCCCGCAGCCAGTGCAGGAGGACGACGACGGAGGCGTGGCGGATCATCACCCCCTTGGGGCGTCCCGTGGAGCCGGAGGTGAAGATGACGTGCGACAGGTTCTCGGGGATGGCGCCGCTCTCCGGCGCCTCCGCGGGCCCCATCTCCAGCCGCTCGCGGACGGCGTCGAGGCAGATCGCCTCCGCGCCGGCGGGGAGACGATCAGCGAGCGCGGCGCTGGTGAGGACCAGCGCGGCCCGCGCGTCCTCGATCATGTAGCCCAGGCGCTCGCGGGGATACGCCGGGTCCAGCGGCACGTACGCGCCGCCCGCCTTCAGCACCGCCAGCAGGGCGACGACGAGGTCCGGCGTGCGCTCCAGGCACACGCCCACGCGCGCGTCCGGCCGCACGCCGCGCTCGCGGAGGAGGCGCGCCAGCCGGTTGGCCCGCGCGTCCAGCTGCGCGTACGTCAGCGCCTCGCCGTTGCAGGAGACGGCGACGGCGTCCGGCGTGCGCGCCACCTGCCGCGCGAACAGGTCGTGGACGCAGAGGCCGCGCGGATACCCGCCCCCGGTCGCGTTCCACGTCTCCAGCACCAGCGTCCGCTCGCCGGCGGAGAGCAGCGCCAGCTCGTCCACGCGCTGCCCGTCGTCCGCCGCCATCTCCCGCAGCACCTGGCCCAGGTAGCCCAGGAAGCGCTCCACCGTGGGCCGGTCCCACAGCGCGGTGGCGTACTCCAGCACGCCCTGGATGCGCCCGGCCGCCTCGCGCAGCTCCAGCACCAGGTCGGAGCGGGCGCCGCCCATCGAGACCTCGCCCGCCTGCTTCCCCGCATCGGCGACGCCGCCGACGGTGACGCCCGACAGCTCCAGCGCGGCGCCGGGGTTGTTCTGCCACGCGAGCATCGCCTGGAAGACCGGCGTGTGCGCCAGGCTGCGCACCGGGTCCACCACCTCCACCACGCGCTCGAAGGGGATGTCCTGGTTGGCCTGCGCCCCCAGCGTTCCCGCCTTCACCCGCGCCAGCAGCTCGGCCACGGTGGGCGCGCCGGAAAGATCCACGCGCAGCGCCAGCGTGTTGACGAAGAAGCCGATCAGCCCCTCGACCTCCCGCCGTCCACGGTTCGCCGTCGGAGAGCCGATCACCACGTCGCTCTGCCCCGAGAGGCGGCCGAGCGTGGCCGCCCACCCGGCGAGCAGCGTCATGAACAGCGTGGTGCCGTGGCGCCGGGAGAGCGCCTTCAACCCCGCGGTGACCTCCGCGTCCAGCTCCAGGCGCGCCGATGCGCCGCGGTGGTCCATCACCGCCGGGCGCGGTCGGTCGGTGGGCATCTCCAGCAGCGCGGGCGCGCCGGCCAACGCCTGGCGCCAGTACGACGCCTGCGCCTCCAGCACCTCGCCCTCGATCCAGCGCCGCTGCCACACGGCGTAGTCGGCGTACTGGATCGGCAGGGGCGGCAGGGGATTGGCGTCGCCCGCGCGGAAGGCCTCGTACAGCGCGGTGAGCTCGCGGCTGAACACCCCCGACGACCACCCGTCGGAGACGATGTGGTGCATGGTGACGAGGAGGACGTGGTCGTCCGCCGCCATGCGCACCAGCCGGCCGCGGATCAGCGGCCCGTGCTCCAGGTCGAACGGCGCCTTTGCCTCCTCCGCCATCAGCCGCGCCAGCGTCTCCTCCGCCTCCGCGTCGGCTGACAGGTCGTGCTCCACAAGCGCGAAGCGGCTCTCCGGCGCGATCCGCTGCACCGGCGCGCCGTCCACCTCGGCGAAGGTCGTCCGCAGCGCCTCGTGCCGCGCGACGAGCGCGTCCAGCGCGCGCACCAGCGCGTCGCGGTCCAGCTCGCCGCGCAG
This sequence comes from Longimicrobium sp., assembly GCA_036377595.1. NCBI lineage: Bacteria > Pseudomonadati > Gemmatimonadota > Longimicrobiia > Longimicrobiales > Longimicrobiaceae > Longimicrobium > Longimicrobium sp. The sequence goes on from DASUYB010000175.1 coordinate 52,752, forward strand.
GCGCCGGCGACGGGGGATGTGGTAGGTGCTCCCCATGTCGCCGAAGCGCTCGATGAACCAGAGCCGCTGCTGCGCGAAGGAGAGCGGCAGGTCCGCGCCGCGCGGCGCCAGCTCGATCGGCGGCAGCTCCACCCGCGCCGCGTTGGCGACGGCGTCGGCGAAGTCGGCCAGGACGGGGCGGTCGAACACCTCGCGCAGCGCCACCTCGGCGCCCAGCACCTCGCGCACGCGGGAAAGCGTCTGCACCGCCAGCAGCGAGTGGCCGCCCAGCTCGAAGAAGCTGTCGTGGCGGCCGACGCGCTCCACGCCCAGCACCCCGGCCCAGATCCCCGCCACCAGCTCCTCGGTCTCGTTCGCCGGCGCCTCGTACTCGCGCCGCGAGTAGGCGTCGCCCGACGGCGCGGGCAGAGCGCGGCGGTCGACCTTGCCGCTGGGGGTGAGGGGGACCTTCTCCAGCCGCACGTAGGCGGCGGGCACCATGTGCTCCGGCAGCCGCTCGGCGAGGAACGCCCGCAGCGCGGCCGCGTCGATCTCCTCGTCGCCCACGTAGTACGCGACCAGGCGCACGTCGCCGGGCACGTCCTCGCGCGCGGCGACGACGGCCTCGCGCACGCCGGCGTGCTCGCCCAGGCGCTTCTCGACCTCACCCAGCTCCACGCGGAAGCCGCGGATCTTCACCTGGAAGTCGTTGCGGCCGAGGAAGTCCAGCTTCCCGTCCGGCCGCCAGCGCCCCAGGTCGCCCGTGCGGTACAGGCGCGCGCCCGGCCGCCCGGAGAACGGGTCGGGGACGAAGCGCTCGGCGGTCAGCGCGGCGCGGCCCAGGTAGCCGCGCGCCACCTGCACGCCGCCCACGTAGGTCTCGCCGGCGACACCGACGGGGAGCGGCTGGCCCTGCTCGTCGAGCACGTACAGCTCGGTGTTGCCCACGGGGCCGCCGAGCGGCACCTGGACGAGCTTCGCGTCGTCGGGGTGCACGCGGTGGCGCATGGCCACGGCCGCCTCGGAGGGACCGTAGATGTTGAAGAGCGTGGCCTGCGGAAGGCGCTCGTGGATGCGCTGCACCAGCCGCGGCGGCAGCGCCTCGCCGCCGCTGATCACCACGCGCAGGCCGGTGAGGCTCTCCAGGTCGGCCGCGTCGGAGAACCAGAGCAGCTTGGAGGCGACGAAGAAGGCGATGGTGATCCCGTTGTCGCGGATCGTCGCCGTCAGCTCGGCGATGTCGCGCTTCTCCTCGGGGCGCGACAGCACCACGCGCGCGCCGTTGGTCAGCGGGAGGAGGAACTCCCAGACGGAGGCGTCGAAGGAGAACGACGTGCTCTGCAGCATCGCGTCCGTCGGCCGCACCTCCCACACCTCGCGCATCCAGGCCAGGCGGCTGGCCATCGCGCGGTGCACCAGCATCACCCCCTTGGGGCGGCCGGTGGAGCCGGAGGTGTAGATGACATACGCCAGGTTCCCGGCGCTCGTCCCCACCCGCTCCGGATTGGTCTCCGGCCGCTCCGCGCCCGGCGCCACCTCGCCGTCCATCACCAGCACGGGGATCTCCAGCCCGTCGAACAGCTCCGTCAGCTCGTCCTGCACCTTCGCCTGCGTCAGCACGGCCACCGGCGCGCTGTCGTCGAGCATGTAGCGCAGCCGGTCCTCGGGATACGCCGGGTCCAGCGGCACGTACGCGCCGCCGGCCTTCAGCACGCCCAGCATCGCCACGGGAAGATCGAGGCTGCGCTCCATGCTGATGACCACGCGCACGTCCGGGCCGACGCCCAGCTCGCGGAGGTGGTGCGCCAGCCGGTTCGCGCGGGCGTTCAGCTCCGCGTAGGTCAGCGACTCGCCGGCCTGGACGACGGCGACGGAGCCGGGGGTGCGCTCCACCTGCCGCTCGAACAGCTCGTGGAGGCACGCCTCGGGATACGCCGTCTCCGTCCGGTTCCACTCCGACAGCATCTCCGCGCGCTCGGCGGCGGGCTGCACGTCGATGGCGCCGACGGCCGTCCGCGGCGCCGTCTCCAGCGCCTCGACCAGCCGCTCCAGCGCGGTGTGCATCATCTCGCAGACGCGCGCCGGGGCCACCGTGTCGGCCACCTTCACCGTCAGGCGCAGCCCCTCGCCGAGGTCGTCGACGGACAGGACGAGGGGATAGTTGGTGCGCTCCATCCCCTGGAACTTCACCCCGCCGCCCGGCGCGCTGGCCGTCTCGGTCTTCGCCACGGCGCCGCGGTGGCGGTAGTTCATCAGGGTGGTGAAGAGCGGCGCCGGCGCCTGCACGCCGCTGCAGCGCTGCGCCAGCGCCAGCGGGGCGTGCTCGTGGCGCATCAGGTCCGCCAGCAGCCGGTGCGTGTTCCGGACGCTCGCCTCGACGTCGTCGCCGCCGACGGCGATGCGCACGGGGAGGGTGTTGATGAACAGTCCGAGGACGCGGTCGGCGCCCTCGCCGCCCTGCATGCGGCCGAAGAGCACGGTGCCGAAGACGACGTCGCCGCGGCCGCTGACGCGCGAGAGCACCTGCGCCCACGCCACGTGGCAGAGGCTCGCCGCGCTCACTCCCAGCGAACGCGCCCGCGCGCGCACCCGCAGCGCCAGCGCGTCGTCCACGCGGCGGCGCGCCTGCACGATCCCCGTCCCGTCGCCCTGCACGTCGAGCAGGCCGAAGGGCGCGGTGGGCTCGGTCACGTCTCCCAGCATCTCCCTGAAGAACGCCTCGTGCGCCTCGCGGCTCGTCCCCAGGCGCGCCTGCGCCACGTAGTTGCGGAAGGGGATGGGCGTGGGAAGCGCGTGCGCCTCGCCGGCCAGCAGGTGGCCGATCTCCTCGCGCATCACGTCGAGCGTGGTGTGGTCGCCCGCGAGGTGATGCACCTGCATCAGCAGGAGCCAGCGATCTTCCGCCGCGTCGTACGCCGCGCCGGCGCGCAGCAGCGGGGGCCGGCGCACGTCCAGCCGCACGCGGCGCGGATCGAAGCGCGCGTGCAGCTGCTGCGACGCCTCGCCCGCGTCCGCGTCCAGCTCCACCTCCTGCACGTCGAGGCGCGCGTTCCGCCACACGACCTGCACCGGCTCGCGCAGCCCCTCCCACGCCACCGCGGTGCGCAGGATGTCGTGGCGCGCGACCACCGCCTGCAGCGCCGCGACGTACGCGTCCAGCGCCTCGCGGGTGGGGAAGGTGTACTGGTTGGAGGTGAGATACGGATCGCCCTCGCGGCTCAGCAGGTGGTGGAAGAGGATCCCCTCCTGCAGCGGGGCCAGCGGGTAGATGTCCTGCACGTTCGCCGCGCCGCCCTCGACGCCGGCCACGATGCGGTCGATCTCCGCCTGGGTGAGGTCGATCAGCGGCAGCATCTCCGGGCGGATGCTCTCGCACCCGGCGGGGATGGCGTTGGCGGGAACGACCACGTCGGCCGACTCGCCGGTGACCTGCGCGGCCAGCTCGGCCAGCGTGGGCGCGGTGAACAGGGTCTGCACGTCGGAGTGCAGCCCCTGCTTGCGCATGCGCGCGATCAGCGTCACCACCAGCAGCGAGTGGCCGCCCAGCTCGAAGAAGTTGTCGTGCCGCCCCACGCGGGCCACGCCGAGCACCTCCGCCCAGATCGCGGCCAGCGCCTCCTCCGTCTCACCCACCGGCGCCTCGTAGACGCTGCGCGCGTAGGCCTCCGCGCCGGGGGCAGGAAGGGCGCGGCGGTCGATCTTGCCGTTGGGGGTGAGCGGCAGCGTCTCCAGCCAGACGTACGCGGCGGGAACCATGTGCTCGGGGAGCCGCTCGGCCAGGTGCGCCTTGAGCGCGGCGACGTCGATCTCCGCGTCGCCCGCGTAGTACGCCACCAGCCGCTTGTCGCCGGGGGCGTCCTCGCGCGCGAGCACGATGGTCTCGCGCACCTCGGGATGCTCGCCCAGCCGCGCCTCGATCTCGCCCAGCTCGATGCGGAAGCCGCGGATCTTCACCTGGAAGTCGGCGCGGCCCAGGTACTCCAGCGTGCCGTCCGCCCGCCAGCGCGCGAGATCGCCGGTGCGGTACAGCCGCGCGCCCGGGCGGCGGCCGAACGGATCGGGGACGATGCGCTCCGCCGTCAGCTCCGGGCGGCCGAGGTAGCCGCGCGCCACCTGCACGCCGCCGATGTACAGCTCGCCGGCCGCGCCTACGGGGAGCAGCTGGCCGAGCGGGTCGAGGATGTAGACGCCGGTGTTGGCGACCGGACGGCCGATCGGCGGGTTCCCCTCCTCGTCGTCGCGGCAGACGTGCAGCGTGGACCAGACGGTCGCCTCGGTCGGGCCGTACCCGTTCACCAGCCGGCGGCCGCGCGAGAAGCGCTGCGCCACGGCGGCAGGGAGGACGTCGCCCGCCAGCACCATGGTACGCACGGAGGCGAGCTCCGCGTCCTCCGGCATCGTCGTCAGCACCGCCGGCGGCAGCGTCGCGTGCGTCACCGCGTGCTCGTCGATGATCGTCGCCAGCGAGTCGCCGCTCAGTACCGCGTCGGCCGACGGAATGCACAGCACGGCGCCCTGGCAGAGCGCCATCACCGTCTCGTAGACGCACGCGTCGAAGCTGAAGGACGCGAACTGCAGGATCCGGCTCTCGCGCGTCACCTCCAGCGTCCGCGTCTGCGCGGTCACCAGGTTGGCGACGCCGCGGTGCGGCACCATCACGCCCTTGGGACGGCCGGTGGAGCCGGAAGTGTAGATGACGTACGCGAGGTGGTCCGGCGTCAGCCCCGCGCGATCGAGGTTCGTCTCCGGCTGATCGGCCTCGACGCCCTCACCGAGCGCGACGACCGGCGCCTCGATCCCCTCGAACAGTCCGGACAGCCGCTCGCGCACCTTCGCCTGGGTCAGCACCGCCGCCGGCGCGCTGTCCTCGAGCATGTAGCGCAGACGATCCTCCGGATACGCGGGATCGAGCGGGACGTACGCGCCGCCGGCCTTCTGCACCGCCAGCACGGCCATTACCATCTCCGCGCCGCGCTCCACGCAGATCGCCACGCGCGCGTCCGGGCCGACGCCGAGGCCGCGGAGGTGGTGGGCGAGGCGGTTCGCGCGGGCGTTCAGCTCCGCGTAGGTCAGCTCGCCGCCGTCATACCGGACCGCGGGGGCGTGCGGCGTGCGCTCCACCTCCTGCTCGAACAGCTCGTGGACGCACGACTCCTTCGCGTAGGGCGTCCCCGTGCGGTTCCACGTGTCCACCACCTCGGCGCGCTCGGCCGTGGAGAGGAGCGTCAGGTCGGCCACGCGACGGGTGTCGTCCTCGACCATCTGCTCCAGCACGCGGCGCAGGTAGCCCGCGTAGCGCCGGACGGTGGCCTCGTCCCACAGCACCGTCGAGTACTCCAGCGCGCCCTTGATCCGCCCGCCGCCCTCGCCCAGCGACAGCGACAGGTCGAGCTTGGCGGTCACGCCGGACGCGGACGGCAGCGGCGCGGGGTCGAGCCCGGGGAGCTCCATGGCGCCGGCGGCGTTGTTCTGCCACGCCAGCATCACCTGGAAGAGCGGCGTGTGCGCCAGGCTGCGCGCCGGGTCGGCCAGCTCCACCACCCGCTCGAAGGGAATGTCCTGGTGCTGCTGCGCCCCCAGCGTGGTCGCCTTCACCTGCCCCAGCAGCTCGGCGACGGTCGGCGAGCCGGAGAGGTCCACGCGCAGCGCCAGCGTGTTGACGAAGAAGCCGATCAGCCCCTCGATCTCCCTCCGTCCACGATTCGCCGTGGGCGAGCCGACGACGACGTCATTCTGCCCGGAGAGGCGGCCGAGCACCGTCGCCCAGCCCGCCAGCAGCGTCATGTACAGCGTGGCGCCGTGGCGGCGGCTCAGGTCCTTCAGCCCCGCCGTCAGCGCCTCGTCCAGCTCCATCCAGATCGACGCGCCCGCGTGGTCGCGCCGGGCCGGGCGGGGACGGTCGGTGGGGATTTCGAGCAGCGCGGGCGCGCCGGCCAGCCGCTCGCGCCAGTACTTCGCCTGCGCCTCCAGCACCTCGCCGTCCACCCAGCGCCGCTGCCAGACGGCGTAGTCGGGATACTGCACCGGCAGCGACGGCAGGGGACTGGGCTCGCCCGCGCGGAAGGCGGCGTACAGCGCCCACAGCTCGCGGCTGAACACGCCCAGCGACCACCCGTCGGAGACGATGTGGTGCATGGTGACCATCAGCGCGTGGTCGTCCGCCGCCAGGCGCACCAGCCGCCCGCGGATCAGCGGCCCGCGCGCCAGGTCGAACGGCTCCAGCGCCTCCTCGGTGATCAGCGCGAGCAGCGCCTCCTCCGGCGCGGCCTCGGCGCTCACGTCGTGCTCGGCCAGCGCGAAGCCCTCGGCCGACATCGGCGCGATGCGCTGCACCGGCGCGCCGTCCACCTCGTGGAAGGTGGTCCGCAGCGCCTCGTGCCGCGCGATCAGCGCGTTCAGCGCCCGCGCCAGCGCGGCGCGGTCGAGCGCGCCGCGCAGCCGCAGCCCCCACGGCATGTGGTAGCTGCTCCCCAGGTTCCCGAGCTGCTCCAGGAACCACAGCCGCTGCTGCGCGAACGACAGCGGCAGGTCCGGCCCGCGCTCCGCCGCCTCGATGGCGGGAAGCTGGAAGCTCGCGCGCTGCAGGCCGGCCTTGCGGGCCGATTTCAGGAGCGCTTCGCGCTGCGAAACCGTCAGGGAGGGAGTCATGCCTGGGGTACCGGGGAAAAATGCCTACAAAGTGCACGCGGACCCGCTGGCTGCGGGTCCGGCGTGATCACGGTCTGCCTGCGCGTGAGTGCGCGGGCGTGGCAGGTAAGTGACACGGGGTCAACCGCTTGGATACAAATCAAAGCGGCAAATGTTTCCCGAAAAGCGCACCGGCGGTCGAGGTGACCGTGGTGGACGGCGGCGTGGTCAGCCCCCGGCCCCGCGGGGAGAGAGGCACGCCTTGGATCCCGCGGAAGAACGCCTACAAAGTGCACGCGGACCCGCTGGCTGCGGGTCCGGCGTGATCACGGCCTGCCCGCGCGCGGCTGCGCGGACATGTAGCGTAAGTGCCAATATATCAACATCTTGAAAACAAATCAATGCGGCAAGTGTTTCCCGAGAGACGGTGACGTCTCCTGCCGATGTCTCCACGGAGTCATCGGGGTCATCGGAGGGATCCGTGGGAGGCAGTCCCTCCGTCGACTTCGATGACTCCGCGTGATACCGGATTGAACGAATGGCTGTGCGTTCGATTGGATCTGATGAGAATAGTCTCACACGGAGGGAACGGAGGAAACGGAGGGTTTGCTCATCATCCCTCCGTTTCCTCCGTTCCCTCCGTGTGAGTCATTCTGTTGGGTCAGATCGCCCGATCAATCCGCAGATTCGGTGTGAGGCTGGCGGCGCGGTCAGCCCTGCAGCGACACCACGGCCGCGCGGAGCGTCGCCGGCGTCCTGAAGGTCTCCGGCATCAGCAGGTCGTCGGTGAACGTCACGCCGAACTCGGTCTCCACCTCCAGCAGCAGGTCGATGATCCGCATGGAGTCGAGGCCCAGCGTCTTCAGCTCGGTGTCCATCGGCACCTCGAGCGCGGCGGGGTGGCCCAGCACGCGGCGGATGGCCTTGAGCACGCGGGCGTCGGTGGCGTCGGCGGTCAGCAGAGTGGCATCCATCTCAGGCGCGTCCGTTGAAGTGGGGGAGGAAGTCGCGCATCCGGCGGACGCCCTCCACGATGTGCTCCTCGGTGGCCCCGAAGGAGAGGCGCAGGAAGCCCTCGCCGGCCTGGCCGAAGAAGATCCCGGGGAGGGTGACCACGCCGGCGTCGCGCGCCAGCGCCTCGGCCAGCGCGTTCGAGTCGGAGGTGATCCCCCGCACGTCGAGGAAGACGAAGAGCGAGCCCTCCGACGGCGTGGAGGGAAGCCCCAGCTCCTCGTCGATCGCCCGGCACAGGAGGAGGCGCTTGGCGGAGAGCTCGTCGCGCGTGTAGGAGAGCCAGCGCGGATCGCGGAACGCCTCGCGCGCCACGATCTGCGAGACGGAGCTGGCGCACATCACCGTGTAGGTGTGGATCGCGTTCGTCGCCTGGGCCAGCGCGCGCGGCGAGAGCACCCAGCCCAGCCGCATCCCCATCAGCGAGCAGCACTTGGAGAGGCCGCCCACCACGATGGCCCGGTCGGTCAGCTCGCCCATCGAGGTCGGGCAGCGGCCGTAGAAGAGCTCGCGGTAGATCTCGTCGGCCACGATCCAGCACCCGCTGGCCTCGGTCACGCGCACCAGCCCCTCCACCTGCTCGCGGGAGAAGGTCCGTCCCGTGGGATTGCACGGGTTGGAGAGGACCACGGCGCGCGTGCGCGGGCCGATCAGCCCGGCGATGGCGTTAAGGTCCAGGTCGAACCCCTCGTCGGGCGAGCAGGGCGCGGCCACCACCTCGATCCCGAGGATCTCGGCGATGCGGCGGAAGCACCAGAAGTTCGGCTCCACCACGATCACCTGGTCGCCCGGGTCGGCCACGGCGCCCAGCGCGGCGAACAGCCCCTCCATCGCCCCCACGGTGATGACGACCTGGTCGACGGAGGTGACGTGGCCGAACCCGTGGTGGGCGCGCACCGCCTCGCGCAGCTCCGGGTCGCCCGCGCCGATGGTGTAGCCCAGCGGCTCGCGCAGGTACGCCCCGAACCCCGCCTCCAGCAGCTCCGCGGACGGGCCCTGGCGCGGCTCGCCCACCGACAGGTCGACCGAGTCTTCCCGGCGGATGGAGAGGAGCCGCCGCAGCGCCGAGGTGCTCAGCCGCGCGGCGCGTGCGGACGGCCCGAGGACGCGCCGCTCCGTCTCCAGCGGGAGGGAGGGGACGGCGGAGAGGACGGCGCTCACGAGTGCGCCGCTCCGTTGCCGTTCCCGTTGCCGAGCTTGCCCAGGTAGAAGCGCAGCCGCGCGTTGGGCGAGATCAGCTCGTGGCGGATCAGCGTGCAGCCGGCGTCCTCCACGATGCCGCGCCAGTCGTCGGGCCAGCGGGGCGAGCCCTGCAGCGAAAGCGGGTGGATGAACCAGTAGTTCAGCGCCCCGGTCTGCCCGGCGGGGTCCGCCGCCAGCCCGTCGACGTCGGGCGGCTCGCTCTCGAAGAAGATGAAGTGCCGCCCCGGGAGCGTCTTGCGCAGCGACGTGAGGGTCTCGACGATGGCCTGGCGCCCGCCGCGACCCATCTCGTGCAGGATGTACATCGCGGTCACCACGTCCACGCCGTCGGCGATGCTGGCGGGAAGCGGCAGGCCGTCGGGCCCGAGCTCGGCCACGTGCCAGGCGATGCGGTTCTCCAGCCCGAAGTCGCGGGCGTGCTCGCGGGCCATCTCCACCGCGTCGGCGTCCATGTCCACCCCGATCGCCTGCAGCCCGTCGAACTGGCGCGCCAGCTGGATCAGGAACCCGCCGGTCCCGCACCCCAGGTCCAGCACCCGCGACGCGCCGATCTCCTGCATCACCGAAAGCACCTTGGGGATCCCGGAGATGCAGTTGATCTCCTCCGTCCCCTTGGCCGCGTGCTTGGTCGAGCGGTGCAGGTCGGAGAGCTGGATCTCGCCCCGCGCGGCGCGGTTCAGGTTCTGGAGGATGCCGCCGTAGCCGCCCACGTACAGGTCGATCAGCCCGCGGAAGTAGCTGTTGTGGTACTTCCGACCGCGCTCGGAGAGACCGTAGTGCTCGCCGTCGCGGGTGAGGAAGCCGAGCGCGTTCAGGTAGACGATGCAGGTCTCGAAGACGGTGCGGTCCACCGCCAGCTCCGCCACCACCTCGTCCACGGTGAAGCGCGGGTGCGACTTGGCGTACTCGTAGAAGCCGTTGTCCCACAGGGCCAGCAGCGCCTGGCACAGGAAGTAGTGGGTGACCAGCTCCCGGATCTCGGGCATCAGCGAGCGGTCCGTTCCCAGGAGCGTAGCCGCCTCGCGGCCCTCGTCCAGAAGGTCGATGGTCATTCGAATACCTCTTGGTTGTCAGGAAGATGGAAGCCCAGCGGAAGCCGGGGGAGCGGCTCGGCCCGGGGAACGCGCGTGGCCCACGCCAGCGTCACCAGGTCGCGGTCGACGACCAGGAAGCGCCCCTCCACCGGCATGGCCGCCCACCCGCGCAGGTCGGCCGGGAGCGAGGCCACGCGCCACCGCCCCACGGCCACGTCGAGCCGGATGCCGACCTCGAGGAAGTCGATGAAGCGGCGCGCGTGGGGATAGAGCGCCTTGTACAGCGCCTCTTTCGCGGAGAAGATCACCTTGTAGGGATCGATCCCGCCGCCGGACCACGCGGGCGCGGCGCGCAGCTCCTCCACGGTGCAGATCAGCCCGCGCAGCTCGGGCGAGAGCGGCTCGATCGAGTCCAGGTCGGCCCCCAGCGCGGGGACGTCGTCGGTCCGCGCCGCCACCGCCAGGCAGATCTCGCGGCTGTGGGAGATGGTGCCCACGTACCCCTTGGCCCACACCGGCTCGCGGTTGGCGCCCACGGGGATGGCGCGGTGGGGCAGCCCCAGCGCCGAGAGCGCGGCCCGGGCGCACCGCCGCCCGGTGGAGAACTCGCGCACCCGCTGCGGCACCGCCCGCGCCACCGCCTGGCGCTCCACGGGATGGAGCGCGTGGTGGTGGTCGCCGATCTCGTGGACGTCGAGCGCCGCGCCCGCGGGAAGGATCGCCCGGAGGCGGTGGGCCAGGCGGCTGGCGCGCGCGTGCCGCCCGGTGAGGGTGTTCAGCGATACGGGCACGGTGACCTCAGGCGGAGGGGAAGGAGAACGATTCGCCGGCCGCCTCGGCCAGGCGCGCGAGCTCCTCGGGGTCGAACTGGGCCAGCTGCGCGTCCACCACCCGCTCGGCCAGCGTGGCCAGCACCGGCGCCTCGAAGATCTCCCTCATCCCCAGGTCCACCCCCACCTCGTCGCGGATGCGCGTGGCCACCCGCACCACCAGCAGGGAGTGGCCGCCCAGCTCGAAGAAGTCGTCGTTCCGGCCGACGCGGGCCACCCCCAGCACCTCGGCCCAGATCTCCGCCAGCAGCTCCTCCGTCTCCCCCTCGGGCGCCTCCCAGGCGCGCCGGGCATAGGCGTCCGCGTCGGGCGCGGGCAGGGCGCGGCGGTCCACCTTGCCGCTGGTGGTGAGCGGGAGCCGCTCCAGCCGCACGTACGCCGCGGGCACCATGTACTCCGGCAGCTGCTCGCCCAGGTGGGTGCGCAGCACCTCGGCCCCGACCTCCGGGCCCACGTAGTAGGCGACGAGGCGCTGCAGCCCCGGCTCGTCCTCGCGCGCGGCGACGACGGCCTCGCGCACCGCCGGGTGGGCGGCCAGCTTGGCCTCGATCTCGCCCAGCTCCACGCGGAAGCCGCGGATCTTCACCTGGAAGTCGGCGCGGCCCTGGAACTCGAGCGTGCCGTCGGCGCGCCAGCGGCCGAGGTCGCCCGTGCGGTAGAGCCGCGCGCCGCCGCCCGCGAACGGGTCGGGGACGAAGCGCTCGGCCGTCAGCGCCGGCCGGTCCAGGTAGCCGCGCGCCACCTGCACCCCGCCGATCAGGATCTCGCCCGTGACGCCCACCGGCGCCGGCGCACCCCTCTCGTCGAGCACGTAGATGCGGCAGTTCGGCGTCGGACGACCCAGGCTGGCGCCGACCGCCTCGCCCTCGACGGGGCGCCGCCGGGTGACGGCGACGGTCGCCTCGGTCGGCCCGTACATGTGGTCCAGCGTGACGCCCGGCAGCCGCGAGCGCAGCCGCCCCATCAGCCCCGCCGGCAGCGGCTCGCCGCCGCTGAGGACCTGCCTCAGGCTGGTGCAGCCGGCGACGTCCGGATGCTCGAGGAACTCCAGCAGCATCGACGGCGGGAAGGTGGCCGTGGTGACGCCGGCGCGGCGGATCAGCTCCACCAGGTGGGCCGGGTCGCGGTGCCCCTCGGGGCGCACGACGACGAGCCGCGCGCCCACGGTCAGCGGCCAGAAGAACTCGCGCACGGAGACGTCGAAGCTCGACGACATCCGCTGCAGCATGGCGTCGCCGCCGCCGAGCGCCCACGTCTCCTGCGCCCAGGCCAGGGCGTTGGCCACGTTGGCGTGCGTGTTCATCACCCCCTTGGGCTTGCCCGTGGAGCCGGAGGTGTAGATCACGTACGCCAGGTTCGCCGGGCTCCCCATCCGCGCCGGGTTCGTCTCCGGCCCGGCGGGGAGATCTCCATCGACCGCGACGACCGGCATCTCCAGACCCTCGAAGATCGAAGCCAGACCGTCGCGCTGCCGCGTCTTCGTCAGCACCGCCGCCGGCGCGCTGTCGGCCAGCATGTAGCGCAGGCGATCCGACGGATAGTCGGGGTCCAGCGGCACGTACGCGCCGCCGGCCTTGAGCACGCCGAAGAGCGCCACCGGCATCTCCGCGCTGCGCTCCATGCACACGGCCACCCGCGCGTCGGGCCCCACGCCCAGCGCGCGGAGGTGGTGCGCAACCCGGTTCGCCCGCCGGTTCAGCTCGGCGTAGGTGAGCGACTCGTCCTCGAAGACGACGGCGACGGCGTCGGGCGTGCGCTCAACCTGCCGCTCGAATAGCTCGTGGATGCACAGGCCGCCCTCGTACGCCGAGTCGGTGCGGTTCCACTCCTCCACCACCCGCGCCCGCTCGCCCTCGTCGGCCAGCGCCAGCGCGGCCACGGGCTGCGCGTCGTCCGCCACCATCTGCTCCAGCACCCGGCGCAGGTAGCCGACGTAGCGCCGCACCGTCTCCTCGTCGAACAGCGCGGTGGCGTAGAGCAGGACGCCGCGCATCCGCCCCTCCACCTCGGAGAGGGTGAGGGCCAGGTCGTACCGCGCGGTCGCCGCCGCCTCGCCGCCCACGGGCGACGCGTCCAGCTCCGGCAGCTCCAGCGGGCCGCCGGGGTTGTTCTGGACGGTGAACATCACCTGGAAGAGCGGGTTGTGCGCCAGGCTGCGCACCGGGTCCACCAGCTCCACCACCCGCTCGAAGGGGATGTCGCCGTTCTGCTGCGCCCCCAGCGTGGTGGCCTTCACCTGCTTGAGGAGATCGGCCACGGTGGGCGAACCGCCCACCCCCACGCGCAGCGCCAGCGTGTTCACGAAGAAGCCGATCAGCCCCTCGATCTCGCGCTGCCCGCGGTTGGCCGTGGGTGTGCCGACTACGACGTCTTCCTGCCCGGCGAGCCGGCTCAGCACCGTGGCCCACCCGGCGAGCAGCGTCATGTACATCGTCGTCCCATGCCGCCGGGAGAGCGCCTTCAGCCCCGCGGTCAGCGTCTCGTCCAGCTCGATCCCGCGCAGCACCGCGCCGGCGAAGTCCGGCCGCTCGGGGCGCGGGCGGTCGGTCGGCAGGGTGAGGACGGCGGGGACGCCCTGCAGCGTCTCGGTCCACCACCGGGCCTGCGCCTCGAGCGTGGCGTCGTCGAGGGCGCGCCGCTGCCAGACGGCGTAGTCGGCGTACTGGATGGGAAGCGGCGGAAGGGGATCGGGCCTGCCCGCGCGGTAGGCGGCGTACAGCTCGCCCAGCTCGCGGTGGAACACCCCCGACGACCAGCCGTCGAAGACGATGTGGTGCAGGGTGACCAGCAGCACGTGCTCGTCGGCCGCCAGGCGGACCAGGCGGGCGCGGAAGAGCGGACCGTGCTCCAGGTCCAGCGGCGCGGTGGACTCCGCCGCCATCGCCAGCTGCAGCGCCCCGTCCACGTCCTCCACGCCCTGCAGGTCGTCGAGCTCCAGCGCGAAGGCGTGCTCCTCGACCGAGGCGATGCGCTGGCGGGGAACGCCGTCCACCTGCACGAAGCGGGTGCGCAGCGCCTCGTGCCGCGCCACGATCCGGGCCAGCGCCCGCTCCAGCGCGACCTCGTCCAGCTCGCCGCGGAGACGGGTCGCGTGGAAGATGCGGTACGCCCAGGCGTCGGCGCCCAGCGAATCCAGGAACCACATCCGCTGCTGCGCGTAGCTCAGCGGCGGATGCACACCGTGCACGCGCGGGGTGATCGCCGGCAGCGCGCTGCGGCGCGAGGACTCGGCGCCGCGCGCGAAGTCGGCCAGCACAGGGCGCTCGAACAGGTCCAGCAGCGACACCTCGGTGCCCAGCGCCTCACGGACGCGGGAGATGACCTGCACCGCCAGCAGCGAGTGGCCGCCCAGCTCGAAGAAGCCGTCGTTGCGCCCCACGCGCTCCACGCCCAGCAGCTCCGCCCAGATGGCGGCCACCGCGGCCTCGGCCTCGCTCACCGGCGCCTCGTAGGCGCGGCGGGCGTAGGCGTCCTCGGCCGGCGCGGGAAGCGCGCGGCGGTCCAGCTTGCCGGTGGGGGTCAGTGGCAGGCTCTCCAGCCGCACGTAGGCGGCGGGCACCATGTGCTCGGGGAGCCGCTCGCCCAGGTGCGCCCGCAGCGCCTCGGCCCCGGCGTCGGCGCCCAGGTAGTACGCCACCAGGCGCTGGTCGCCCGGCGCATCCTCGCGCGCCGCCACCACGGCCTCGCGCACGGAGGGGTGCTCGGCCAGGCGCGCCTCGATCTCGCCCAGCTCCACCCGGAAGCCGCGCACCTTCACCTGGAAGTCGTTGCGGCCCAGGAACTCCAGCATCCCGTCGGGCCGCCAGCGCGCCAGGTCGCCCGTGCGGTACAGGCGCGCGCCGGGCTCGCGCCCGAACGGATCGGGGACGAAGCGCTCGGCCGTCAGCGCGGCCCGGCCCAGGTATCCACGCGCCACGCTGGCGCCGCCGATGTACAGCTCGCCGGCCACGCCGACGGGCACGGGCTGGCCGGAGCGGTCGAGGAGATACGTGCGGCTGTTGGCCATCGGGCGGCCGATCGGCACCCGCGCGTCCGTCATCCCCCCACAGTCCAGCGCGGCGACGGCCGTGGCGGCCTCGGACGGGCCGTAGAGGTTGTGGATGGTGGCGCCGGAGAGCCGCTCGCGCGACCGCGCCAGCAGCGAGCCGGGGAGCACGTCGCCGCCGCACAGCACGCGGCGCACCCTGGCCAGGCTCGCCACCTCGGGACGGTCGACCAGCAGCTGCAGGAGCGCGGGGACGGCATTCAGCGCGGTGACGCCCTCGCGCCGCATCAGCCGCACGAGCGCCTCGGGGTCGGGGCGCGCGCCCTCGGCCAGCACGATCCGCGCGCCCACCGTCAGCGGCCACACCAGCTCGCGGATCGAGCCGTCGAAGCTGAGCGTGGTGTGGCTCAGCATCGTCTCGTCCTGACCCAGCCGCCACGCGGCCTGCGCCCACGACACGCGCTGCACCACGTTGCCGTGCGTGTTCATCACCCCCTTGGGGCGCCCGGTGGAGCCCGAGGTGTAGATCACGTACGCCAGATTCTCCGGCCCCACTCCCGCCCGCGCCGGGTTCGACTCCGGCCCGTCCGCCGCCTCGCCAATGGAGAGGACGGGGACGTCCAGCCCGGCAACGAGATCCGCCATCGTCCCGCGCTGGGCGGCGTCGGCCAGCACGCACGCCGGCGCGCTGTCCTCGAGCATGTAGCGCAGCCGGTCCTCGGGATACGCCGGGTCCAGCGGCACGTACGCCCCGCCGGCCTTCAGCACGCCGAGCATCGCCACCACCATCTCGGGGCTGCGCTCCAGGCAGACGGCCACGCGGACGTCCGGGCCCACGCCCCGCGCCGCGAGGTGGTGCGCCACCCGGTTCGCCCGGCGGTTCAGCTCGGCGTACGTCACCTCGTCGTCGTGGAACACCAGCGCCACCGCGTCGGGCGTGCGCTCCGCCTGGCGCTCGACCAGCTCGTGGATGGTCGCCTCGCGCGGATACTCCATCTCCGTGGCGTTCCACTCGTCCACCACGAACGAGCGCTCGGCGCCGGAAAGGAGCGCCAGCTCGTCCACGCGCAGGGTGTCGTCGGCGGCCATCTGCTGCAGCGCGCGGCGCAGGTAGCCCGCGTAGCGCCGCACCGTGCCCTCGTCGAACAGCGCGGTGGCGTACTCCAGCTCGCCCTCGATGCGGCCGCTCTCCTCCTCGAGCGAGAGGGAGAGGTCGAACTTGGCCATCACCGCCGACGTGCCGGGGAGCTGCTGCATCTCCAGCCCCGGGAACTCCAGCGCGCCGCCGGGATTGTTCTGCAGTGAGAGCATCACCTGGAAGAGCGGGGCGTGCGCCACGCTGCGCGCGGGATCGACCACCTCCACCACGCGCTCGAAGGGGATGTCCTGGTTGGCCTGCGCGCCCAGCGAGCGCGCCTTCACCCGCCCCAGCAGCTCCGCCACCGTCGGCGAGCCCGAGACGTCCACGCGCAGGGCGAGGGTGTTGACGAAGAAGCCGATCAGCCCCTCGATCTCGCGCCGCCCACGGTTGGCCGAGGGCGAGCCGACGACGACGTCCGCCTGGCCGGAGAGACGGCTGAGGACGGCCGCCCACCCGGCCAGCAGCGTCATGTACAGCGTCGTCCCGTGGCGCCGGGAGAGCGCCTTCAGCGCCGCGGTCAGCGTCTCGTCCAGCTCCACGCGGACGGACGCGCCGGTGTGGTCCATCCGCGCCGGGCGAGGACGGTCCGCCGGCAGCTCCAGCAGCGCCGGCGCGCCGGCCAGCGCCTGGCGCCAGTACGACGCCTGCGCCTCGATCACCTCGCCCTCGATCCAGCGGCGCTGCCAGACGGCGTAGTCCGCGTACTGGATCGGCAGCGGCGGAAGGGGATTCTCCCCGCCCGCGCGGAAGGCGGCGTAGAGCGCGCCAAGCTCGCGGCTGAACACCCCCGACGACCATCCGTCGGAGACGATGTGGTGCATGGTGATGAGGAGGACGTGGTCGTCCGCCGCCATGCGGATGAGCCGGCCGCGGATCAGCGGCCCGTGCTCCAGGTCGAACGGCGCCTCGGCCTCGTCCTCCATCAGTCCCGCCAGCGTCTCCTCCGCCGCGGGATCAGCCGTCAGGTCGTGCTCGATGAGAGCGAAACGCGTCTCGGATGCGATGCGCTGCACCGGCGCGCCGTCCACCTGCGCGAACGACGTGCGCAGCACCTCGTGCCGCGCGACCAGCGCATCGAGCGCGCGCACCAGCGCGTCGCGGTCCAGCTCGCCACGCAGGCGGCGGCGGCGCGGCACGTGGTAGGTGCTCCCCAGGTTGCCCAGCTGCTCCAGGAACCAGAGCCGCTGCTGCGCGAAGGAGAGGGGCAGATCGGATTCCCGCTCGGCGACCTCGATCGCGGGAAGCTCGGCGTGCGCCGCGGCGTCGACCGCGCGCGCGAAGTCGGAAAGGACGGGGCGCTCGAAGACGTCGCGCAGCGCCACCTCGGCACCCAGCGCCTCGCGCACGCGACTGGTCACCTGCACCGCGAGCAGCGAGTGGCCGCCCAGGTCGAAGAAGCTGTCGTGCCGCCCCACGCGCTCGGTGCCCAGCACCTCGCACCAGATCCCCGCCAGCACCTCCTCGGTCGTCCCCACCGGCGGCTCGTAGGCGCGGCGCGCGTAGGCGTCCTCGGCCGGCGCGGGAAGCGCGCGGCGGTCCACCTTGCCGCTGGAGCCGAGCGGGATGTGGTCCAGCCACACGTAGGCGGCGGGGACCATGTGCTCCGGCAGCCGCGCGGCCAGGTGCGCCCGCAGCGCGGCGACGTCGACGTCCTCGGCGCCGACGCAGTAGGCGACCAGGCGCTGGTCGCCCGGGCCATCCCTGCGGGCGATGACGACGGCCTCGCACACCGACGGGTGCTCGAGGAGGCGCGACTGGATCTCGCCCAGCTCCACGCGGAAGCCGCGGATCTTCACCTGGAAGTCGGCGCGCCCCAGGAAGTCGAGCGCGCCGTCGGCGCGCCAGCGGCCCAGGTCGCCCGTGCGGTACAGGCGCGCGCCCGGCTCGCGGCCGAACGGATCGGGGACGAAGCGCTCGGCGGTCAGCTCGGGCCGGTTCAGGTAGCCGCGCGCCACCTGCACGCCGCCGATGTAGACCTCGCCCGGCACGCCGGCGGGGACGGGGTCGCCGCGCCGGTCGAGCACGTAGACGCGGTTGTTGTCCAGCGGCCGGCCGATGGGGACGATCGCCCCGGAGTTCCCCGCCTCGTAGAGGATCGAGGTGGAGACGATCGACGCCTCGGTGGCGCCGTACATGTTGCGCAGGCTCACGCCCAGGCGGCCGCGGAACTCCTCGGCCAGCTCGGCGGGAAGCGCGTCGCCGGCGCAGTTCACGTTGCGCAGCGAGGCCAGCTCGCCGAAGCGGGGATGCCGCAGGAGGGCGCGCAGCAGCTCGGGCACCACCCCCAGCGAGGTGATCCCGTGGCGCGCCACCAGGTCGATCAGCTCCGACGGGTCCATCGCCTCGCGCTCGCGCGGCAGCACCAGGCGGGCGCCGGCCAGCAGCGGAACGAAGAAGGCGGGAACCGACGCGTCGAAGGCCACCGGCCAGCGCTGCAGGATCCGGTCGTCGGGCGACGTCACCCAGACCTTCCGCATCCAGCCGAAGAAGTTCACCACGCCCCGGTGCGGGACGAGCACGCCCTTCGGATGCCCCGTCGAGCCGGAGGTATAGATGACGTACGCCAGGTGGTCGGGGGTCAGCCCCGCCGGCTGCGGATCCCAGTCCGGTCCGTTCGCCTCCGCGCCGCCGCCGAGGGCGACGACGGGAATCTCCATCTCCGCGAAGAGCGACTCGGCCGCCACCCGCTGCCCGGCGTGCGTCACCACCGCCGCGGGCGCGCTGTCGGCCAGCATGAAGCGCAGCCGGTCCTCGGGATACGCCGGGTCCAGCGGCACGTACGCACCGCCGGCCTTCAGCACGCCGAGCAGCGCCACCACTGTCTCCAGGCTGCGCTCCATGCAGATGGCCACGCGGCCGTCCGGCCCCACGCCGCGCGCGGCGAGATCGTGCGCCAGGCGGTTCGCCCGGCGATTCAGCTCGCCGTAGGTGATCGTCTCGCCCTCGAACTCCACGGCGACGACGTCCGGCGTGCGCTCCGCCTGCCGCTCGAAGAGCTGATGGATGCACGCGTCGGACGCGTACTCGGCTTCCGTGGCGTTCCACTCCTCCACCACCTCCCGCCGCTCGGCGTCGGAGAGGAGCGTCAGCTCGTCCACGCGCAGGCGGTCGTCGGCTACCATCTGCCGCAGCACGCGGCGCAGGTAGCCCAGGTAGCGCACCACCGTGGCCTCGTCGAACAGCGCGGTGGCGTACTGCAGCTCGCCCGCGATGCGGCTGGCGCCCTCCTCCAGCGACAGCGCCAGGTCGAACTTGGCGGTGGCGCCGGAGACGGACGGCAGCGGCGCCGGCTCCAGCCCCGGCAGCTCCGTCGTGCCCAGGTCGTTGGTCTGCCAGACGAACATCACCTGGAAGAGCGGCGTGTGCGCCAGGCTGCGCACCGGGTCGACCAGCTCCACCACGCGCTCGAAGGGGATGTCCTGGTTCTGCTGCGCCTCGAGCGTGGCCGCCTTCACCTGCCGCAGCAGCTCGGCCACGGTGGGCGTGTCGGAGAGGTCGACGCGCAGCGCCAGCGTGTTGACGAAGAAGCCGATCAGCCCCTCCACCTCGCGCCGCCCGCGGTCGGCCGACGGCGAGCCGACGACGACGTCGCCCTGGCCCGAGAGACGGCCGAGCGTGGCCGCCCACCCGGCCAGCAGCGTCATGAACAGCGTGGTGCCGTGGCGCAGCGACAGCGCCTTCAGCCCCGCCGTCAGCTCCTCGTCCAGCTCCACCCACACCGAGGCGCCCGCGTGGTCCATCCGCGCGGGACGCGGCCGATCCGTGGGGAGCTCGAGGAGCGCCGGCGCGCCGGCCAGCTTCCGCTGCCAGTACGCCGCCTGGGTCTCCAGCACCTCGCCCTCGATCCAGCGCCGCTGCCACGCGGCGTAGTCGGCGTACTGGATGGGGAGGGGGGAGAGGGGATTCGGCTCGCCCGCGCGGAAGGCGGCGTAGAGCGCGCCCAGCTCGCGGCCGAAGACGTCCGACGACCAGCCGTCGAAGATGATGTGGTGCACGGTGACCAGCAGGACGTGGTCGTCCGGCGCCATGCGGATCAGCCGGCCGCGCACCAGCGGGCCCTGCTCCAGGTCGAAGCGCGCCGTGGCCTCCTCCGCCAGCACCCGTACCAGCGCGTCCTCGGCGCCGGCGTCGCGGGTCAGGTCGATCTCCACCAGCGGGAAGCGGCTCTCCGCCGCCGGCGCGATGCGCTGCACCGGCGCGCCGTCCACCCGCGGGAAGGTGGTCCGCAGCGTCTCGTGCCGGGCGACCAGTGCGTCCAGCGCGCGCACCAGCGCGTCGCGGTCCAGCGCGCCGCGCAGACGGCGGCGCCAGCGCATCTGGTACGCGCTCCCCAGCCCGCCGAACTGCTCCAGGAACCAGAGCCGCTGCTGCCCGAACGACAGCGGCAGGTCGGCCCCGCGCTCGACCGCCTCGATGCGGGCGAGCTCGGTGTGGACCGCGTCTCCGAGCGCGCGGGTGAAGTCGGCCAGCACGGGGCGCTCGAAGAGGGCGCGCAGAGGAATCTCCGCCTGCAGCGCCTCGCGCACGCGGGTGATGGCCTGCACCGCCAGCAGCGAGTGCCCGCCCAGCTCGAAGAAGTGGTCGTTGCGGCCGACGCGGTCGACGCCGAGCACCTCGGCCCAGATCTCCGCCAGCGCCTCCTCCGTCTCCCCCATCGGGGCGACGAACTCGCGCGTGGACCAGGCGTCGCTCTCCGGCGCGGGCAGCGCCTTGCGGTCCGCCTTCCCGCTGGGGGTCATCGGCAGCGCCTCCAGCCGCACGAAGGCGGCGGGGACCATGTACTCCGGCAGGCGCGCGGCCAGGTGCTCGCGCAGCGCGGCGGCATCCACCTCGCCCTCGCCCGCCCAGTACGCCACGAGACGCTTCTCGCCCGGCGCGTCCTCGCGCGCGACGACCACGGTCTCGCGCACGTCGGGGTGGTCGGCCAGCTTCGCCTCGATCTCGCCCAGCTCGATGCGGAAGCCGCGGATCTTCACCTGGAAGTCGGTGCGGCCCAGGAACTCCAGCGTCCCGTCTGCCCGCCAGCGCGCCAGGTCGCCCGTGCGGTACAGCCGCGCGCCGGGCTCGCCCGAGAACGGGTCGGCGACGAACTTCTCCGCCGTCAGCTCGGGGCGGTTCAGGTAGCCACGCGCCACCTGGCCGCCGCCCACGTGGATCTCGCCCGCCACGCCCACGGGCGCGGGGCGGCCCTGCTCGTCGAGCACGTACACGCGCGCATGCAGCACCGGCCGGCCGATCGAGCGCCAGCTCTGCGGGTCGCGCGTGACCTCCTGGAGCGTCGCGTTGACCGTGGCCTCGGTGGGGCCGTAGAGGTTGCGCAGCTCGGGGAGATAGCCGCCGCGGCGGAACCAGGCCGCCAGCATCGCGGGCTCCACGGCCTCGCCGCCGGTCTCCACCAGGCGCACGCAGGGGGGGATGGCCACGCCCTCCTCGCCCACCAGCAGCTGCCAGAAGCGCACGGGGAGGTCGGTCACCGTCACCCCGTGGCGCTCGCAGCGGGCCCAGAAGGTCTCGGCGCTCTCCAGCCAGGCGTCGCTGCGCAGCACCGACGCGGCGCCGGACAGGATCGCCCCGAAGATCTGCTCCACCGACGCGTCGAAGGTCACCGGCGCGAACTGCAGCACGCGGTCGCCGGGGCCGATCCCCAGTCCCGCCTGCAGCCCCTCCACCTGCATGCACAGCGAGCGGTGCTCGACCATCACCCCCTTGGGCGTGCCGGTGGAGCCCGAGGTGTAGATCACGTACGCCACGTGCCGCGGCGTCAGCCCCGCGCGGGCGGGATTGACGTCAGGCTCGCCGGCAAACGCCTCCGGCGCGGAGAGGTCGACCAGCGGCACGCCGAAGCCGGCCAGCGCGTCCGCGAGGTGCGACTGCGTCAGCACCAGCGCGGGGGCGGCGTCCTGCAGCACGGCGGCGATGCGCTCGGCGGGATGGCTGGGGTCCAGCGGCACGTACGCGCCGCCGGCCTTCAGCACGCCCAGCAGCGCCACCATCATCTCCGCCCCGCGCTCCACGCACAGGGCGACGCGGACGTCCGGCCCCACGCCGCGCGCGGCCAGGTGGTGCGCCAGGCGGTTGGCGCGCCGGTTCAGCTCGCCGTACGTCAGCTCCACCTCGCCGGCGACGACGGCGATCGCCTCGGGGGCGCGCGCGGCGTGCTCCTCGAACAGGTCGGGGGCGCAGCGCTCGCGCGCGGGCGCCATCTCCCTGCGGTTCCACGCGTCGACGACGAGCCGACGCTCGCTCTCCGGCAGCACGTCGACCGCGGCGACGGCCGTCTCCGGCGCCGTCTCCAGCGCGTCGACCAGCCGCTCCAGCGCGGCGTGCATCAGCTCGGAGATCCGCGCCGGATCGATCGAGACGTCGACCTGCGGCGTCAGCGTGAAGCCCTCGCCCCAGTCGTCCACCGACAGCGTGAGCGGATAGTTGGTCCGCTCCTCGCCGCGCAGCATGCGGATCCCGTCCCACGCCTGCCGGCTCTCCGCCTCGTCCACGCGGATGCCGCCCGAGCCGCCGTCGCCGTAGCCGTGGCGGTAGTTGAGCAGGGTGGTGAAGAGCGGGGTGGGCGCCTGCACGCCGCTGCAGCGCTGCGCCAGCGCCAGCGACGCGTGCTCGTGCCGCAGCAGCCGCGCGAGGGTGCGATGCGTGTCGCGGACGGCGTCCTCCACGCCCTGCCCGTCGACGCGCACGCGGACGGGAAGGGTGTTGATGAACACACCGAGCACGCGGTCGGCGCCCTCGCCGCCTTGCATGCGGCCGAAGAGGAGGGTGCCGAACACCACGTCCGGCTGCCCCGACGCGCGCGACAGCACCTGCGCCCAGGCGACGTGGAAGAGGCTGGCCGCGCTCACCCCCAGCGCGCGCGCCCGGGCGCGCAGCCGGAGCGCGAGGTCGGAGTCCAGGTGACGCTCGGCCTCGTGCGTCTCCGACCCGTCGCTCAGCACGTCCATCAGGCCGAACGGCGCGGTGGGCTCGGCCACGTCGGCCAGCATCTCGCGGAAGAAGCGCTCGTGCTCGGCCGGCGTCAGCCCGGCGCGCGCCTGCGCCACGAAGTTGCGGAACGGCAGCGGCGCGGGAAGCTCGCCCGCGCGCCCCAGCAGGTGCGCCTGCACCTCGGCCTGCAGCACCTCGAGCGTGGTGTGGTCGCTGACCAGGTGGTGCATGCGCAGCAACAGCAGCCACCCGCCCTCGCCGTCCTGGGCGATGTAGGCGTGCAGCATGGGCGCGCGGCGCACGTCGATCCGGCTCTGCCGCAGGCTGCTCGCCCACAGCCGGCCGGCCGCGTCGCCCTCCGCCCCGTCGAGCTGAATCTCGTCGACGGGGAGATCGGCCGAGCGCCAGACGACCTGCACCGGCTCGCGCAGCCCCTCCCACACCACGCCGGTGCGGAAGATGTCGTGGCGGGCGATGATGGCCCGCAGCGCGCCCAGGTACGCGTCGAGCCGCTCGCGGCCGGCGAAGCCGAGGAGGCTCACCAGCAGGTAGGGATCGTCGTCGCCGTGGCTCAGCAGGTGGTGGAAGAGGATGCCTTCCTGCAGCGGGGCCAGCGGGTAGATGTCCTGCACGTTGGCGGCGCCGCCCTCCACGCCCGCGACGATGCGGTCGATCTCCCCCTGGCTCAGCTCCACCAGCGGCAGCATCTCCGGGCGGATGCGATCGCACCCGGCGGGGATGGCGTTGGCGGGGACGACCACCTCGGCGGATTCGCCGCTGACCAGCGCGGCCAGCTCGGCCAGCGTGGGCGCGGTGAACAGCGCGGGGATGTCGGCGTGCAGCCCGTGCGGCCGCATCCGCGCGATCAGCGTCACCACCAGCAGCGAGTGGCCGCCCAGCTCGAAGAAGTTGTCGTGCCGGCCCACGCGCTCCACGCCCAGCACCTCGGCCCAGATCTCCGCCAGCGTCTCCTCGGTCTCACCCACCGGCGGCTCGTAGGCGCGCCGCGCGTACGCGTCCGCGCCGGGGGCGGGAAGCGCGCGGCGGTCGACCTTGCCGTTCTGCGTGAGCGGAAGCGCCTCCAGCCGCACGTAGGCGGCGGGGACCATGTGCTCCGGCAGCCCGGCCAGGTGCGCGCGCAACTCGTCGATCCCGATCTCCGGGCCCGCGTAGTACGCCACCAGGCGCTTATCGCCCGGCGAGTCCTCGCGCGCCACGACGACGGCCTCGCGCACGTCGGGATGGTCGGCGAGGCGCGCCTCGATCTCGCCCAGCTCGATGCGGAAGCCGCGGATCTTCACCTGGAAGTCGTTGCGGCCCAGGTACTCCAGCATCCCGTCCGCCCGCCAGCGCGCCAGGTCGCCGGTGCGGTACAGCCGCGCGCCCACCTTGCCGGAGAACGCGTCGGGGACGAAGCGCTCCGCCGTCAGCTCGGGACGGTTCAGGTAGCCGCGCGCCAGCTGCACGCCGCCGATGTGGATCTCGCCCGTGACGCCCACCGGCACCGGCTCACCCGAGGCGTCCAGCACGTAGATGCGCGAGTTGGCGATCGGACGACCGATCGGCACCGATGCCGCACGATCGCGCTCCGCGTCGAAGCGGTGGATCATGCAGCCGACGGTCGCCTCGGTCGGCCCGTACTCGTTGTAGATCTCCGCACCGCCCAGCGCGCGCTGCGCGGCTTCGGCCACGGCCGTCTTCAGGTCCTCGCCGCCGAGGATCAGCGCGCCCAGGCGGCGCGTCTCCTCATCCCCCTGCTGCAGCAGCGCGAGGTGCGCCGGCGTCAGCTTAGCGACGTCGACCCGGTCCTCCCCGATCACCCGCAGGACGGGGAGATCGGAAGCCTCTCCCTCGCGGTACACCACGATCGTCCCGCCCGTGATGAGGGGGACGTAGATCGAGGTGACGGTGAGGTCGAACGCGATCGACGAGTAGAGCGGGAAGGTGCTCGCCTGGCCGCCAGCGTAGGTGTTCGCCGCCCAGGTGGCGTAGTGCGTGAGACCGCGATGGGGGACGACGACGCCCTTGGGACGGCCGGTGGAGCCAGAGGTGTAGATGACGTACGCCGCGTGCTCGGGAGTGACCGCGCGCGCCGGGTTCGTCTCCGCCTGATCGGCCCACGCCTCCGCATCGGCATCGACGCGAACCAGCGGCAGGGTGGCGTCCGCGAAGCGCTCCGGCAGCGAGCCGTGCGTCAGCAGCAGCGCGGGCGCGCTGTCGGCGAGCATGTACTGCAGGCGCTCGTCGGGGTAGCCGGGATCCATCGGCACGTACGCGCCTCCGGCCTTGATGACGGCGAGCAGCGCCACCACCATCTCCAGGCTGCGCTCCATGCATACGGCCACCGGCACGTCCGGCCCGACGCCCATCCCCGCGAGGTGGTGCGCGAGGCGGTTCGCGCGGGCGTTCAGCTCCGCGTAGGTCAGCGACTCGCCCTCGAACTCCGCGGCGACGGCGTGCGGCGTGCGCTCCACCTGCCGCTCGAACAGCTCGTGCACGCAGCGGTGGCCCGGGAACGGCGAGTCCGTCGCGTTCCACTCCTCCACCACCTGCCGCCGCTCGCCGTCCGAGAGCAGCGCCAGCTCGTCCACGCGCAGCGTGTCGTCCGCCACCATCTGCTCGAGGACGCGGCGGAAGTAGCCCACGTGCCGCAGCACCGTCGCCTCGTCGAACAGCGCGGTGGCGTACTCCAGCCGGCCGGAGATGCGGTCGTTCCCCTCTTCGAGCGAGAGGTCCAGGTCGAACTTCGCCGTCGTCCCCGAAACCGCGGGGAGCGCCGCGGCCTCAACGCCGGGAAGCTCCAGCGGCGCGCCGTCGTTGTTGTGCCAGGTGAACATCACCTGGAAGAGCGGCGTGTGCGCCAGGTTGCGCACGGGATCGGCGATCTCGACGACCCGCTCGAAGGGGATGTCCTGGTTCCGCTGCGCGCCCAGCGTGCCGACCTTGGCCTGCGCCAGCAGCTGCGCCACCGTGGGCCGCGCGGAGAGGTCGAAGCGCAGCGCCAGCGTGTTGACGAAGAAGCCGATCAGCCCCTCGATCTCGCGCCGCCCGCGGTTGGCCGTCGGCGCGCCGATGACCACGTCGCGCTGGCCCGAGAGCCGGCTCAGCACCGTCGCCCATCCCGCCAGCAGCGTCATGAAGAGCGTGGTGCCGTGACGGCGGCCCAGCGAGCGCAGCCCCTCCGTCAGCGCCGCGTCGAACTCCAGCGACACCGAGCCGCCTCGATGGTCCATCCGCAACGGACGCGGGCGGTCGGTGGGGAGCTCGAGCAGCGCGGGCGCGCCGGCCAGCGCCTCGCGCCAGTACGACGCCTGCGCCTCGAGCACATCGCCCTCGACGAAGCCACGCTGCCAGACGGCGTAGTCCGCGTACTGGACGGGGAGCGGGAGAAGGGGATCGGGCTGCCCCGCGCGGAACGCGGCGTACAGCGCGCCCAGCTCGCGGCTGAACACGCCCAGCGACCACCCGTCCGAGACGATGTGGTGCATGGTGACGAGGAGGACGTGGTCGTCCTCGGCCATGCGCACCAGCCGGCCGCGGAGCAGCGGGCCGTGCTCCAGGTCGAACGGCGCGACGGCCTCCTCGGCCGTCAGCCGCGCCAGCGTCTCCTCCGCGGCCGCGTCGCCACGGAGATCGTGCTCGGCCAGCGCGAAGCCGCCTTCCAGCGCCGGCGCGATACGCTGCACCGGCGCGCCGTCCTCGAGCGCGAACGTGGTCCGCAGCGCCTCGTGGCGCGCGACCAGCGTGTCGAGCGCGCGAAGCAGGGCGTCGCGGTCCAGCGCGCCGCGCAGGCGGAAGCCGCGCGGGATGTGGTAGGTGCCGCCCAGGTTGCCGAGCTGTTCCAGGAACCACAGCCGCTGCTGCGCGAAGGAGAGCGGCAGGTCGCCGTCCCGCTCCACCGTCTCGATCTCCGAGAACGCGGAGGGCGGCGTCCGCTCCACCATCGCGGCGAAGTCGGCCAGGACGGGGCAGAGGAAGAGGACCTGCGGCGGAAGGTCGCGCCCCAGCGCGTCGCGCACGCGCGAAAGCACGCGCACGGCCAGCAGCGACTGACCGCCGTTCTCGAAGAAGTTGTCGTGCCGGCCGACGCGCTCCATCCCCAGCACCTCGGCCCAGATCCCCGCCAGCACCTGCTCCGTCTCGCCGACGGGAGGCTCGTAGCCGCGGGTGACCCAGGCGTCGTCGCCGGGCTCGGGGAGCGCGCCGAGGTCCACGGAGCCGTCTTCCGCGCGCGGGAAGGCGTCCAGGCGCATGTAGCCGCCCGGCACCATGTACTCGGGCAGGTGCCCCAGCATGTGCGCGCGGAGGCTCTCCCCTGCCACTTCGACGCCGGGCTCGGCCAGGTAGTAGGCGATCAGGCCCTTCTCGCGGGCCGCTAGCCTGCGGTTGTCCACCACCGCGTCACGGACCGCGGGATGCTGGACGAGCGCGGCCCGGATCCGCTCGAGGTCGACCTGGCGGCCTCGGACGTTCCGCACCCATTCCAGCGCCCGGGCAAGGCCCGCGGTCTCTTGTTCGCTCTTCATGCACCCACCGTTGATTGCCGGCCCGCCAGCCCTTCGGCTCGCGCGCGGATCGGGCGGACGCCGCGGCGTCCGCCCCTTTTAGTCCTAAGTCCTGGGTCCTAAGTCCTAAGTGCTTCGTCCTTGGTCACTTAGGACTTAGGACTTGGGACTTAGGACTTTGGACTCGTCGTTGTTCGTCCAGCGGCGGGAGACGAATCCCCCGCCGATCCCCCGTTACTCCCCGACCAGCACCTGGTGAACCGCCTCGACGTGCGGGAAGCGCATGGCCTCGGAGTGCGCGCATGCCACCGGCAGCACCTCGACGTCGGTGTTCAGCGCGCGCTTCCACCCGTACGAGTCGGCGTGCGGCTCGCCCAGGCCCCACTCGCCCAGCCGGTTCATGATCGAGAACGGCCCCAGGCCGCACCGGACCAGCTTCACCTTCGTCCCGTTCAGGGAGCGGGGCGCCGCGTAGCCGGCGAGGTTCGAGCGGTTGCTGTAGTCGTCCACCGTCTTGTCGACGGAGGCGGGCTCCAGCGACGCGCCGCGGATGCGGTCGTCGAGGTAGCGGTCCACCACCGCCAGCGCCTGCTCCATGTCCGCCTCGGCGCCCTCGAACTCGTCGAGCACGCGCGCGGGGACGGCCCCGTCGGGGGCCAGCGCCTCGAGCACGGCGGTCTTGATGAAGAGCCGCTTGAGCTCGTCCTCGTTCTGCGCCTCGGCCAGGCTCACGTAGGCGAAGGAGTCGACCAGCACCAGCAGGCTCACCTCGTGTCCCGCCTGGATCAACTGGTTCGCGACCTCGACCGCCACCGAGCCGCCGAAGGAGAAGCCCACCAGGCGGTAGGGCCCGCGCGGCTCCGTCTGCACGATCACCTTCGCGTACTCGGCGGCCTGGCGGACGAAGTCGTGCCGCACGTCGTCCGCCGCCCGGTCGCCCGGGCTGCCGGAGAGGACGTACACGCTGTATCCACGTCCCTCGATCGACGCGAGGTCGGTGAAGTCGTAGACGCTGTCGG
Organism: Longimicrobium sp.; assembly: GCA_036377595.1. NCBI lineage: Bacteria > Pseudomonadati > Gemmatimonadota > Longimicrobiia > Longimicrobiales > Longimicrobiaceae > Longimicrobium > Longimicrobium sp. Next base: position 81,019 of record DASUYB010000175.1, read on the forward strand.
CGATGCCGGGGACGCAGAACACCGGCGGCCCGGCCTTCTCGCCCACGGCCACCGCGACGGCCGTCGAAGGCGCCGGCTGCGCGTCGTCGCCCCCGCGCGCGGCCACGATCTGCTCGGCGAGGAAGACGGCGAGCCGCGCCACCGTCGGGTGCGCGAAGAAGCTCCCCGCGCGGATGGGGATTCCCACGCCGCGCTGCACGTTGTTGCGCAGCTCCGTCATCATCAGCGAGTCGATCCCCGCGTCGACGAAGTTGGTCTCGCGCTTGACGTTGGCGGTGGGCACGCCCAGCACCTTGGCCACCTCGACCTGCAGGAACTCCTCGACCACCCCGGGAAGCTCGTCCGCCGCCGAGCGCGCGATGCGCCCGGGCCACTCGTCCGCGCCGCCCGCGGCGGCGCCGGGAGCCTCCTCCAGCAGCTCGAAGAGCGGGTCGGCCGCCGCCTTCGCGCGCCGCGAGCGGAGCTTGGCGACGACGGCCTCGGTGCGGCCCTCCACCAGCAGCCGCTCCAGCGCCTGCTGGCCCTCTTCCTTGCCGACGAGACGGTGCTTGCCGGTGAGCCCGAGCGAGGCCGCCATCCCCTCGCCCTCCCACGCGCCCCAGTTGATGGAGAGCGCCGGGAGCCCCGCGCCCGCGCGGTGGCGGGCCAGGCCGTCCATGAAGGCGTTGGCCGCGGCGTAGTTCCCCTGCCCCGCGCCGTCGATCACCGCCGAGGTCGACGAGAAGCAGGCGAACCAGCCGATCCCGCGGTCCTTCGTCAGCTCGTGCAGCACCAGCGTGCCGTCGACCTTGGCGCGGAACACGGTCTCGAAGCGCTCGCGGTCGAGGTGGCGGAGGATGCCGTCGCTCAGCACGCCCGCGCAGTGGAAGACGCCGGCGACCGGCTCGGCGCGCTCGAGCACCGCGGCCATGTCGTCCATCGACGCCACGTCCGCGTTCTCGACCATCACCTCCACGCCCGCCTCGCGCAGTTTCTCCACCCGCTCCAGCGCGCTCCCCGCCGGCATGCGGCGCGACAGCAGCACCAGCCGCCTGGCGCCGCGCGCGGCCAGCAGCTCGGCCACGTGCAGCCCCAGCGCGCCCAGCCCGCCGGTGACCACGCAGGCCGCGTCCGCCGGCACCGACAGCGTGCCGTCGCCCGCGCCCGCGCCGTCGAGGGAGACGATCACCTTGCCGACGCTGCGCCCCGAGGCCAGCCAGCGGAAGGCGTCGACCGCCTCCTTCAGCGCGAACTCCTTGGCCGGCAGCGGGCGGAAGTCGCCGCGCTCGAAGCCGTCCAGCACGTGCCCCATCAGGCGGCGGTACTGGTGGTCGCCGCCGGCCTCGCCCTCGCCGATCTCCAGCGCGGTGTAGGCCACGTCGGGGCGGTAGGTCCGCGCCTCCTCGTCGCTCCAGATCCCCAGCTTGCCGATCTCCACGAAGCGGCCGCCCTCGGCCATCACGTCGAAGCCGGCCTGGATGAAGTCGCCGGTGAGGGAGTTCAGCACGATGTCGACGCCCGCGCCGCCCGTGGCCTCGCGGATCGCGTCCACGAAGCGGGGGTCGCGCGAGTCGACGATGTGCTCGATCCCCTGCGACCGCAGGAAGCCCCACTTGGGCATGCTGGCCGAGGCGAACACCTCGGCGCCCACGGCCTGGGCGATCTGCACCGCGGCCTGCCCCACGCCGCCCGCGGCCGCGTGGATCAGCACCCGGTCGCCCGCCTTGATCCGCGCCACGTCGTGCAGCGCGTACCAGGCGGTCATGAACACCGTCGGCAGCGCCGCCGCGTCGCCCCACCCCAGGATCGCGGGCTTCTTCACCACCTCGTGCTCGCGCAGGACGTGGTGGCTGGCCAGGCAGCCGCGCGAGTAGGCGATCACCTCGTCGCCCGCGGCCACGCTCGTGACCGCGCTTCCCACGCGGGTGACGACGCCCGCGCCCTCGAAGCCGAAGCGCAGGTCCTGCGGCTCGCAGACGGGGATCTTCCCGAGGACGAAGAGGCACTCCTTGAAGTTCAGCGGGGCCGCCTTGATCTCCACCTCCACCTCGTCCGGGGCCAGCACCGGGATCACCGCGCCCGGCGCCGGGGCCAGGTAGAGGTTGTCGAAGGTGCCGAACGCGCGGGTCTGCAGCTGGTAGCGGCCGTCGGGACGCTCGAGCCCGGCGTTCGCGCTCGCGAGGCGATCGAGCCGCATCACGAAGCGGCGCCCGCCGCGGAAGGCCACGCGCTCCTCGGCCGACGACGCGGCGATCTCGGCGGCCAGCGCCGCGGCGTCCACGCCGCCGAAGTCGAAGTCCACCGTGGTGCAGCGGAAGTCGGGGTGCTCGCCGCGGATGGTCGTCGCCAGCCCCCACAGCGCCGCCTGCGGCACCGCCGCGAAGGGCACGCGCTCGCCCTCCACCGCGTGGCACCCGGCGGTCGCGATCCACAGCCGCGGCGCCGTGTCGAGCGTCTCGCTCAGCGCGTTGACCACGCCCAGCGCCTGCTCGGCCAGGTCCAGCGCGCTCCCGCCGTCCAGCGCGCCCAGCAGCACCACGTTGCGGTGCTGCCCGGCGGAGGCCTGCGCCCACTCCTCCACCAGCGCGGGGAGGTCCGCCGCGAGCGCCTCGCCCGCCGGCAGTTCCACCACCGAGGCCGTGCTGCCCGGCGCGTCGAGCGCCGTCTTCAGCGCCGCCGCGGCCTTGCGGCTGGCGCCGGCGCCGGACAGCACCAGCGTCGACGCCGCGCCGTCCTGGCCAGCGGGCGCGTCCTGGCGGATCCAGCGGAACTCGTAGTGGGGATCCTCGTCGGCGGCGTCGGCCGACTCGGGCATCTCCACCGCCGCCTGGTGGTATTCGTCGATCCGGCCGACGACGCGGCCGTCGTCACCCAGGAGGGTGATGGTGGCGAAGAGGTGCGTCTCGTCCTCGGCCTCGATGGTCGTGTGCACCCAGCAGGTGCGGGGGACGCGCTCGAACACGCGCACGCCGCGCAGCTTCACGGGGAGCGTGGGGCCCAGCCCCGAGTACTCGTCGAGCAGGGTGCCGGCGACCTGGAAGGTCGAGTCGGCCAGGACGGGGTGGAACACGTAGCTCGCGGCCGGATCGCCCAGCGCCACGGGAAGCTCGATCCGCCCCAGCGCCTCGCGCTCGCCGCGCCACATCCCGGTGAGCGCGCGGAAGTTCGGGCCGTAGTTGACGAACTCCATCCCGGCGTACATCGCGTCCAGGTCGACGCGCGCCGACATCCGGTCCTTCACCGCCATCGGGTCCAGCGCCTCGCCGGGCGCGCCCTCCGCGGCGGCCAGGCGGCCGCGCGAATGCACCGTCCAGCTGCGCTCCGCCTGCACCTGCGTCTCGGGGCGGCTGATGATCTGGAAGCGCGGCTGCTCGCCGGGGCAGGCGGTGGCCACGGCCTGCAGCGCCCGCCCGTCGTCGCCCGCGAACATCAGCGGCTTCTCGAAGCGGATCTCCTCGACCGAAGCCACGCCGCCGGGGCTCGACGCCGCGCCCATCGCCAGCGCCATCTCCAGGTAGCCCGCGCCGGGGAAGATCGGCGTGCCGCCCAGCCGGTGGTCGGCCAGGTAGACGGGCTCGGAGGGCGAGACCCAGTTCTCGTACGACTGCACGTCGTCGGTCACCGCCCAGCGCGCGCCGAGCAGGGGATGGAAGACCTCCTCCGGGCGGCTGCCGCGCTTCCCCTTCCGCCGCTCGTCCGGCACGTACCGGCTGCGCTGGAAGGGATACTTGGGCAGCGCCACGCGGACGGGGTGCTCCTCGCCGTACATCTCGTCCCAATCGACCTTCACGCCCTCCGCCCACAGCCCGCCCAGCGCGGCCAGCAGGTGCTCGCGGTCGGGATGCGCGCTCTTGGCCTTGCGCATCGACGGGATCACCCGCAGCGCCGAGTCGGCCGCGCGGATGATCGAGGAGAGCGCCGTCCCCGGCCCCACCTCGACCGCCACCATGCTGGCGTCCTCGGCCAGCCGCTCGACGGCGTCGTGGAAGCGCACCGCGGCGCGGATCTGCGAGACCCAGTACTCCGGGTCCGTGGCCTGCGCGGCGGTGATCGGCCCGCCGGTGACGTTGGAGAAGAAGGGGATGCGGGGCGCGCGCGGGGTGACGCCCTCGAACGCCGCGCGGTAGCGGGCCAGCGCCGGCTCCATCAGCGGCGAGTGGAACGCGCGCGAGGTGCGCAGCCGGGTGACGTGGATCCCCTCCGCGGAGAGCGCCTCGGCGGCCGCCTCGACGTCGGCCGTGGGCCCGGAGAGCACGCAGCTCTCGGGGCCGTTCACCGCCGCGATCTCCACCTCGCCCGTGACGAAGCGGCGCGCGTCGGCGACGGCGGCGGAGACGGAGAGCATCGCGCCGGGCGCGGTGTCGTCCATCGCGGCGCCGCGCGCGGCCACCAGCTTCAGGCACTCGTCGCGCTCGAACACGCCGGCCAGGCACGCGGCCACGTACTCGCCCAGGCTGTGCCCCAGCATCACCGAGGGACGAATCCCCCAGCTCATCAGCTGCCTGGCCAGCGCGTACGAGACGGAGAAGAGGATGGGCTGCGTGTAGCGCGTGCTCTGCAGGCGGAGAGCGGCGGGCGACTCGGCGTCCGCGTCGCCGCCGAACACGATGGCGCGGATGTCCTCGCCCAGGTGGGGGACGAGCGCGCGGGCGCAGGCGTCCAGCTCCGCGCGGAAGACGGGGAACGCGTCGTACAGCCCGCGCCCCATGTTCAGGTACTGCGACCCCTGCCCGGGGAAGAGGAAGGCCACCTTGGGATCGTGCCGCACGGCCACCGGCGCCGACCAGGCCTCGCCCGGCGCGCCCGGCTCGCCCGCGGGCGCGTCGGGTCCGGGGACGACGCGGAAGCTGCGCAGGTCGTAGTGCTGCCGCCCGGCCTGCAGCGTGTAGGCGACGTCGGCCACCCCGGGCGCGCCCTCGGCGGCCAGGAACTCGTCGATCCGCCGCGACGACTCGCCGGCGGCGGCCACGCTCTTCCCCGTCGCCAGCAGCAGCGCGGGGCCGTCGGAGATGACGGGCGCGTCCTGGGCGGGCGCCTCCTGCAGGATCAGGTGGGCGTTGGTGCCGCCGATGCCGAAGGCGCTGACGCCCGCGCAGCGGACGCCGCCCTCGGGCGCGTCCCACGGCCGCAGCTCGGTGTTCAGGAAGAAGGGGCTGGCGGAGAAGTCGATCCGCGGGTTCGGCTCCTTCACGTGCAGCGTGGCGGGGATCATCCGGTGCTTCAGCGCCAGCGCCGTCTTGATCACCCCCGCCATCCCGGCGGCGATGCTCAGGTGGCCGAAGTTGGACTTCACCGAGCCCAGCGCGCAGAACTGGGTGCGGTCCGTGAAGCGGCGGAACACGCGGGTGAGCGCCTCCACCTCGATGGGGTCGCCCACCGGGGTGCCGGTGCCGTGCGCCTCGACGTACGACACGTCCTCGGCGGTGATCCCGGCGCGCAGCAGCGTCTCGTGGATCACCGCGGCCTGCCCCGTGGCGCTGGGCGCCGCGAAGCCGGGCTTGTGGCGGCCGTCGTTGTTCAGCCCCACGGCGCGGATCAGCGCGTACACGTGGTCGCCGTCGCGCACCGCGTCGGCGTAGCGGCGCAGCAGCACCATGGCCGCGCCGCTGCCGAACACCGTGCCCGTGGCCGCGGCGTCGAAGGGGCGGCACACGCCGTCGGCCGAGTCGATCCCGCCCTCGCCGTACACGTAGCCGCGCGGCTGGCTGATCTCGCAGGCGCCGGCCAGCGCGTAGTCGCAGTTGTAGAGGAGGAGGTTGTTCACCGCCTCGTGCACCGCCACCACCCCCGACGAGCAGGTGGTGGTCAGGTTGATGGCGGGGCCGCGCAGGTCCAGCTTGTGCGCCAGTTGCATGGCGAAGTAGTCCTTCTTCGCCAGCACGCGGTGGCCCAGGAACTCGTCCGGCCGGTCGGGCGTGTGGTAGATCTGCCGCGACAGCCAGAGCTCGTTGTCGGCCGTGGCCAGGTACACGCCCACGCTGTCGCCGGCCAGCGCGTGGCCGCTGTCCTCCAGCGCCTCGTGGGCCACCTCCAGCAGCACCCGCAGCTGCGGGTCGGCCAGCCCCGCGTCGCGCGGAGTGAAGCCGAAGAACTCGGCGTCGAACAGGTCGACGTCGCGCAGCCGGCTCACCCGGCGCACGAAGCCCGGGTTGCGCAGCTCGCTCTCCCTGGCGCCCGCGGCCAGGAGCTCGTCGTCGGAGAGGGTTTCGAGGCAGTCCTTCCCTTCCAGGAGGTTGCGCCAGAATTCATCGGTCGTCGACGCCTGCGGAAACCGCAGCCCGACGCCCACGATCGCGATGAGATCGTCGCGATGCTCCATCAGTCTCTCCTCCTGAGTTTGGCGCGCTCCATGGCCCTTCTCCGGTTGTCCACCGCGTCGGTCCGCATCCGCGTCTCGGCCGCGCCCACGGGCACGGCGCTGCGGCGGGTGCGCACGAAGTCGCGGATGATCGGGTACATGTAGATGTCCATCACGTCCACTGCGGAACCCACCACCACGGCGATGCGGGCCGTGGCCTCGGCCGCGGTCAGCGACTGGGCCCCGAACTCGAACACGTTGTCCCAGGGGTCGATCGACGGCCGGCCCAGGAGCTCGCGCCACACCGCGGTCACCTGCTCTTCCAGCGTCCGGTCGTGGCCGTTCGCCCCCGCGGGGACGAACTCGAGGCCCTCGAGGCGGACGGCGCCGTGCGTCGCGTTCCCCTCCGCCGGCGGCGGCTCGTCGAGGGCGGCGCAGGGCGGCGCGGGGATCAGCGCGTCGAGGCGCCGGTAGTCGATCTTTCCGTTCTCGGACATCGGCAGTCTTTCCATTCGGTGGAACACGGCCGGCACCGCCACCGCGGCCAGCCGCTCCACGGCGTAGCGGCGCAGCGCCGCGTCGTCCGGCGCGCCGGCGCCGTCCAGCACCACGAACGCCTCCATCACCCGCGCCTGCGAGGCCGGGCCGCGCACCCGCACCGCCGCCTCGCGCACCCGCGGGTGCTCGCGCAGCACGCCCTCCACCTCGCCCAGGTCCACGCGGGCGCCGTTCAGCTTCACCTGCCGGTCGCAGCGCCCGGTCACCACCACCTCGCCGGAGCGCAGGTAGTAGCCGGTGTCGCCCGTGCGGTACAGCCGGGCCACGCTCCCGTCGCCCAGCGGGTTGGCGATGAAGCGCTCGGCGGTGAGGACCGGGTCGTCGTGGTAGCCGTCGGTCAGGTGCGCGCTCTGGATGAAGACCTCGCCGGGGACGGCCACGCCGCACGGCTGCATCTCCTCGTCGAGCACCAGCAGCCGCGCGCCGCCGATCCCCCGGCCCACGGGGATCAGCACGCCGCCGTCCTCGCCCGCGGCGGCCGCGTCCCGCCGCACCACGTGGCACCCCATCACCTGCGGCGTCTCGGTGGCGCCGTAGAAGTTCAGCAGGGTGGCGCTGGGAGCCAGGCGCCGGATCGCGCGCACGCGCGCAAAGTCCAGCGCCTCGCCGGCCAGCCCCACGATCCGCAGCGAGTCGACGGGGTGAGGGTTCCGCGACGCCAGCGTGGCCGCGAAGCTGGGGGTGAGGTGGGCGATGGTGGCGCGGCGGTCGCGCAGCCAGTCGACCAGCTCCAGCGGCCGCGAGCGCAGCTCGTCGGTGGGGACGAGGATCGAGGCGCCCACGGAGAGCGGCGTGAACACGTCGCGCAGCAGCGGGTCGTGCGGGAGCGCGGAGAGCATCGCGAAGCGGTCGTCCAGGCCGAGCTCTCCATGGCCCGCGTACCACTCCAGGAAGTTGGCCACCGCGCCGTGCCGCCCGCTGACGATCTTCGGCTTCCCCGTCGAAGCGGAGGTGAACGCGTAGTACGCGTACCACTCGCCGGTGGGGAGATCGGGGACCGGCCCGCCGGGAAAGGGAGACAGCGAGCGCTCCGTCTCGCGCTTCCGGCCGCCCGCGAGGGAGATCACGGACAGGCCCGGCTGCTCGCGGAGGACCGCGTGCACGCCCTCCATCGTCTCCCCCTCGCCCACGGCGACGGCGACGGCGGGATGGACGCGCCGCAGGCCGGCCAGCTGATCGCGCGAGAAGCGCGACGCGTCGCTGATGACGAAGCGGCCGCCGGACTTCAGCACGCCCAGCAGCGCCACGATCAGCCCGGGCGAGCGGGTGCTCACCACGGCCACCGTGTCGCCGCGGCGGACGCCCAGCGCGCGGAGGCCGTGCGCCAGGCGGTCGCTCGCCTCGTCCAGCTCGCCGTACGTCCAGGTGTCCTCCATCCCGCGGACCGCGGCGCGCGACGGATCCGCCGCGGCCTGCTCGCGGAACAGGTCCACCAGCGACCGCCTGCCGCGCCCCGGAGGGGCGCCGCCGGGGCTCAGGGGGATGTCACCGACTGCCAGTAACGTCATCAGGGCGCTCGCCGGCTCAGTACAGGATCCGCGCGCTGGCGAACTCGCGCGCGTCGCGGGACTTGCGCAGGTCGCGGGTGACGTTGACGCGCTTGAGCCAGCGGTCGGTGCCGTCGAAGCGGGCGCGGAACGGCCGTCGCCCGTGCACCGCCTGGAAGTTGTCGACGAAGCAGATGTCGCCCGGCTCGAACACCTGGTCTTCCAGCACCGCCTCGATGCGCTCCACCACCGCGTCCAGCGCCGCCTGCGCGTCGGGGGCGTCGGCCGCGTCCATGAAGACGGGGTCGATGCGCAGGTAGGGCGCGTTCGGGTCGCCGAAGAGCACGGGGATGCGCTCGGGGTGGTCCTTCATGCGGATGATGCGGGCGTAGGCGCGCTCCAGCAGCGCGTTCATGGCGCCGGCGTTCCCCCGGTTCCTGGGGAGGTGCGACTCGTCGGGACGGATGATGAAGTGCGGCTCGGAGAGGAGCCGGTACTCCTCCGCGGTGATCTCCACCTTGCGGATCGCCGCGAAGGTGGTGGCCACCCGGTCGGGGTTGCGCAGGCACATCAGCCCCAGGTAGTCGCCGCGGTAGGGGTGGAAGGCCTCCTCCACGTGCCAGGCCAGCAGCGCGTCGCTCCCGCTCCCCATCTGCTCCTGCTGGTGCCCCTGGATGGGAAGGAGGTCGTGCACCACCCGGCCGTCCTGCTGCGTGCTCCAGCCGAACAGGTCGCCCAGCAGCGAGCCCAGCAGCGCCAGCAGCATCTCCTCCTCGAGCGCGCGGTTGGCGGCGTCCGTCTTCCGCCAGTGGCTGGGCGTGGGCCCCAGCTTCTGCTGGTCCACCGGCCACCCCGACACCATGCACATGGCCGAGTCGGGCTCGTGCAGGCGGAACTGCAGCAGCGCGCGGCGCACGCGCAGCGGCAGCTCGTGCGCGATCACCCCGACCTCCGCCAGGAACTCCGCGTCCTCGGGCGAGGCGTAGCGGTGGATGACGTCCGCCAGCAGCAGGCGGATCTCCTCCACCTCGCTCTCGGTGAAGACGATCCGTCCCGGGTCGCCCGAGGGCGGCGCGGGGAGGATGGTGATGTCGGCGGGCGCCGTCGGCATCAGGAGGGTCGACATATGCCTTTTCTCCGCTGGCTCGTTGGCAAGACTGCGTGGGTGGTGCTGCGCGGCGCCCGGGGTGGAGCCGCGAAAACGGACAGGCCGGGCAAGCCGGCCGGAGCGACGATCTGGGTCGGGAGGTACGGACGGAAGCGGCCGCCGTCCCCCGGCTGCGGGACGGCGGCGGTTCCGGCCTAGGCGGCGAGCCGCATGCTGCCGGCCTCGGCGTGGGCGTCCAGCGGCTGGAGCAGGGCGGCGTCGACCTCCACCGACATCCCCCGCCCCACCGCCTGCAGCCCCACCAGCACCCGCGCGCGGCCGCGGCGCTCGACCACGACGCCCTCGACCCCGCGCAGCGGCCCAGCGCCGACGTGCACCCGCCGGCCCACGGCCAGGCACGGCTCGAGCTCGGGCTCCAGCCCGTGCGCCTCGATCGCCGCGGCGAAGCGCCGCACGTTCTCGATCTCCACGTCGGGGATGGCCACGGGCGCCGAGCCCCCGCGCACCACCGCCACCATGCCGTTCACGGCCAGCGCCTTCGTCAGGTCGCGCGGGTCCACGCGCACGAACACGTAGCTGGGAAAGAGCGGCCACAGGACGCGCTTCTTCCGGTCGCTCCACTGCTCGGTGCTGGCGTGCAGCGGAAGGAAGTGCTCGATCCCCCGCTGCTCGAGGAGGGCGGCCACGCGCTTCTCGTGGCGTCCGCGCGTGTAGCACGCGTACCAGCGCGGTGCGCTGGGAACGGCGTCGAAGCCGCCGGGGAAGTCGAACGAGTCGAGCATTGGAGACCTGGGGATCGGGATGGGCGATCCGGCCTCTCCGGGCCCCGTGCGGGCCGGACGGCACTGCTTTCGCCAGTGGGACCGGGCCGGGAACGACGCCCCCGGGCGGCCTTCGGCCCCCTCGGTCACATCTCCGTGAACGAGCGGGGTGTGTCTGGTTCTGTTCCTGCCCGGCTCCGCGCCGCGAGCGTCGATTCCGTCTCGCCCGGCCGGCCTTCGGCCCCCTCGGTCACAGGTGCGTGAAACGAGCGGGGCGGTGCTTCATATGTTTCCAACCGACCGCGGGACGGCACGAAACACGGTGCGACCCGCGGAAGAATTCCGGGACCGTACGGACGGGCTGCCAGCAGCCCGGCGCGCGGGAACGATCCGGCGGCCCCCGGTCCGCACGGCCGCGTGGGCCGTGGGGACGGGCGCCGGGTGATCGAATCCCCCGATTTTACAGGGTGCTTCGAGAGGCGTGCGGCACGCCGGGCATCAGGCCGCGGCCGCCACGGGCGCCATGAGCGGCGCCGTTTCCTGGATGAATTCCGCGATGTGCTCCAGGCCGGCACGAATCCGCTCGAGGCTCTCCGAGCCCACCGAGATGCGGATGAAACCGTCGCACGAGTCGCCGTAGCCGATCCCCGGCACCGTGCTGACGCCGCGCTCGTCCAGCAGCCGGTCGCAGAACTCCTCCGACCCGAGCGCGCTGTCCTCGATCGACACGAACAGGTAGAAGGTGCCCGCGCCGGGGAAGACGCGCAGCCCCATGCTCTCCACCATCCGCGCCACGGCCCGCCGCTTCACCACCACGTCGCGGATCTGCGGGGCGGTGATGTCGAGCACCTCGTGGAAGTGCCGCACCACGTACCACTCCAGCACGGTGGCCGGGCAGGTGATCAGGTGCTGGTTCAGCTTGAGGATCTGGAACAGCATCTCCTCGTTGGTGAACACGTAGCCGATCCGCCAGCCGGACATCCCGTAGTTCTTCGACAGCGTGTTGCACACGATCGTGTGCTTCTTCTCCGGGTCGTACGCCGCCGCGGAGATGAAGTCGCCGGGCTCCAGCACGTAGTCGCTGTACGCCTCGTCGGAGATGATGTACAGGTCGTGCTGCTCGGCCAGCCGGTGCAGCTCGCGCCACTCGGCGGCGCTCACCAGGTGCCCGGTGGGGTTGTTCGGGTTGTTCACCACGATCGCGCGGGTGCGCGGGGTGATGTAGCGCCGGTAGTCGGCCACGCGCTCGTGGTAGGGGATGCGCACCGGCACCCCGTGGCAGAGCCGCACCTGCTCGGGATAGCTCACCCACGCGGGCTCGGGCACCAGCACCTCGTCGCCGGGCTCCAGCACGGCCATGAAGGCCATGTGCAGCGCGATCTTCGACCCGGCGGTCACCACCAGCTCGGTCTCGGGGTCCACGGGCACGCCGAAGCGGCTCTCGTAGTAGTCGGCCAGCAGCTCGCGCAGCTCCATGATCCCGCGCGAGTGCGAGTAGTGGTACAGCCCCGGCATCGGCAGGTCGTCGAACCGGAAGAGCGGGATGTCGAAGTACGCCTCGCCGAACGAGAGCGTGATCACGTCCTCGCCACGCTGCTTCTTCTCGTAGACGCGGTTGTTGTACTTGATCGACATCGCCTCGATGAGGTCCCTCACGTGACCAGCCGGACGCGGCATGTACCCTCCAACGGTGATTGGCTCTACGAACGACGCGAAACAGCAACCTCTGGGACCACGCCCGTGGAGGGGCGGAGCCGGGAAGCGCTCGCAAGCGCACAAAACGTCGCAGGGACTGCGACAATAGCGGTCTTCTGGCGCGGCGATGAGGGTGCAACCCGGAGCCGGGTCGAGCCGCGTCACGGGAGTTCGACCAAGAGGTCAGAAATGGTGTCGCTAATTGTTGCAAAACATTTGAATCTCGTCAACCCCCTCAAACGTTTCCCTTGCGCACCTCTAAGTGCTGTTGTCGCATGGAGTACGGAGTACGGGAAGTTCGCGTGAGACGGCACCTGCCACCCCGTTGCGCCCGGAATCCGCGTGGTTGCGTGATGTGGCGCGTTCCAAGCCGCTCGCGACCGATCGTTCCACCTGCGCGTCTCATCCCATGGGCACCGAGACAAACTGTTGGCCGGGTGGGGACCCCGATCCGGCTCCCGGTTCCGGAAAACATCTCCAGGTGGACATACGTGACGCTCAGGTGCTACCGGCGAGCGTGTCAGGCGGTGCGAACTGTCTCCCGGGGACCGGCCGTGCGGGCGTTCCGGGTGGCCACCTGCCCTCGGTCACCGAGCCGTGAGCGAGTGGAGGGGTGTTATACGTGTAGCGGATCAACCGAGACGTCACCTCGCCCAACCGCACGCGGGAAACCGGGGACGGGCCCCGTGCGGGCCGCGTCGCGGACGATCTCAGCGAAACCGGGGATCGCTCCCGGAGCGTCGCCGGCGCTTTGAGGAAGCATCAACGAGAAGCGCCCGGACCGTCGCGCGGTCCGGGCGCTTCCTGATCGATCGAAGTGGAGCCTACCGGGTTCGAACCGGTGACCTCCGCATTGCAAATGCGGCGCTCTCCCAGCTGAGCTAAGGCCCCGAATCAGCTTACAAAGCTAACGCAACCAGGCGTTTCGCTCAAGGCGTGCGCGGCGGGCCCAGCGTGTCCGGCGCCGGCGACACGCTGCCAACGTCGAACGCGCCCTCGCGCCGCCAGCGGAAGGTCACGCGCTTCCCCCGCAGCGGCGCCAGCGGGAGGAACGCCTGCCCCACGGTGACCCGGCCGATGCGCCCCACCTCGTCGCGGACGGCGCGCGAGAAGGTGACCACCAGCCACTGGCCCGCGGTCTCGACGTGCGTCTCGCACGACGAGGTCACGCCCACCGAGGGGAAGCTGACCACGCTCTCCTGCGCGCTGTTCGTCTCCGCGTCCGTGCGGGCGAACAGCATCTTCCCCCAGTGCATCCCGCGGGTGACGGTGCCGCAGATCTCGATCCCGCTCGCCATCCGCGGATAGGCCGTCACCTGGATCTCGTCGCCCGACTCGAACGCCAGCACGGTGTCGGACGCCGCGTTCCGCCCCGCCGGCGCGGCGTAGCGCTGCGCCACCGCATGCGCGGGGACGATCGCGGCGGCGAGCACGAGCAGGGGGATGAATCGCATCGGGCGCATGGAGGCTCCGGGTGGATGGCTGCACGGAAGGTAAGCGAGGATGCGCGCGAGCGGAATCGGTCCCGTCGACGCGACTGAAAGGGTGTCGTCAACCCGAGATCCCGAGCCCCCCGCGGTGTCATCCTGAGGGAGGCGCCGCGACGAACTTTCCACCGCGTCATCGGTTGGCGCCGACCGAAGGATCTACTCGCCCCCGGACGGACCTGCTCGTTCGAGTGGATCTCCATCTCGCCATGCAAGATCCTTCGGGCGCGCCAGGATTCGGAGACGACGACGCTCAGGTGCTCCGCGCCCTCAGGATGACATCCAACCGAGCGCATCCCGCAGGTTCAGCGGCAACTCGTGCGAAAACCCGGGTCTTCACCTGCTTCGGCTGCTGACGCACCCCGGCACCATAGCGGGGTAATGGGCGGACCCGGAGGAGCGGGTCCGCCTTTCGCGTCTCTCCGGGTTGCACCGAACGGTCGTCCGGTCCAGATTCCCGCGCCCCGGGAACGGACCGGGCCTCTCCGCATTCCGCCAGACAGGTGTACCGCAGATGATCCCGTCGCTGCTGACGCGCAAGATCGAGAAGCTTCCCCCCGAGGTGCGCCTCGAGGGCCGTATCCTCTTCCTGGTGGACGACGCCGAGCTGGTGCGCCGCCAGCTCGAGGGCGAGGACGTCGAGCTCACGGAAGAGGTGCGCGCGAAGCTCCGCGACAACATCTCCACCGACGAGATCACCCCCGCGTACATCTGCTACTACTACGACGAGACGCTGGGCGAATTCCCGTATCTCGGCCTGAAGGCGGGGACCGAGTTCCCCATCCGGCAGGGGCTGGTGAAGAAGGGCGGCTTCGTGGCCTCCGTCAGCGGCAAGCGCCGCGGCAAGGGCTCGTCGCGCGAGCAGAGCCCGTACGCCGAGATGATGGCGGGGATCCGGGTGGTGATCGCCGAGAACATCGAGCGCATCTACCGCGAGAACTGCCAGAACCTGGGCGTGCTGACGTCGACCAACTTCGAGCTGATCGACCGCATCCGCCGCGGCGAGACCATCCCGCTCAGCGAGTTCACCGAGGGCGCCGACGAGATCACCCGCGGCATCATCGAGCACGGCGGGCTCTTCAACTACAACGTGGCGCGGCTGCAGGGGACGGTGCGCACGCCGCCCATCTCCTGCCACGGTGCGGGTGAGACGGCCGAGGACCTGGACCGGCAGGACGTGCGGATGCTGCGCGGCAGCGGCGAGTACAACCAGCCCGGCCCCGACACCGGCGTGGACGGCGCCGCGGCCCAGTTCGTGGCCACGTCGACCTCGAACGCCGGCTCCGACGCGCTGGGCGCCGCGGGGACGACACACGGCCCGGGGCCGCGCCCGATGACGCTGGCGGAGAAGATCTTCGCGCGGCACTGGGTGACGGATTTGTCGAAGGACGCGGTCGGCGTGCCGTGGGTGCAGCCGGGCGATTCGGGATTCGTGAAGACCGACATCCGCTTCAGCCACGAGTACGTGACGCCGATGTCGGCCATCTTCTTCGAGCACTACGTGGGCGAGGACGAGAAGGTGCTGGAGCCGGAGTCGATCCTCTTCTTCCGCGACCACCTGACCTTCCTGAAGGATGCGATGACGCAGGAGCGCATCCAGATGGGCCTTCTCAACGTGGCCAACCAGCTCGAGGTCAAGCAGCGCGAGTTCGCCGAGAAGCAGGGCGTCCGCCTGTACGGCGAGCTGGG
Source organism: Longimicrobium sp. (assembly GCA_036377595.1). Taxonomy (NCBI): domain Bacteria; kingdom Pseudomonadati; phylum Gemmatimonadota; class Longimicrobiia; order Longimicrobiales; family Longimicrobiaceae; genus Longimicrobium; species Longimicrobium sp. Next base: position 96,081 of record DASUYB010000175.1, read on the forward strand.
GCACGGCAAGCACGGCTCCGAGGCCATCTGCCACAGCAAGATCCTGGAGGCCTACGCCGAGCCGGGGCAGATCATCATCGGCTCCGACAGCCACACGCCGCACGCTGGCGCGGTGGGCTGCGTGGCGTTCGGCGTGGGGACCACGGCCATCTTCAACTCGTGGATCACCCGGGACGTGCGGGTGGAGGTGCCGAAGTCGTTCCGCGTGGTGGTGCGCGGCGAGAAGCCGGCGAACGTCTCCGCAAAGGATTTCATGCTGGAGATCCTCCGCCAGCCGTACATCAAGGACGGCCACGCGATCGGGCAGATCATCGAGTACACCGGCCCCGCGGTCGAGGCGCTCAGCGTGGACGAGCGCGCGACGATGACCAACATGGCCGCCGAGGTGGGCGCCTTCACCGGGATCGTGGCCCCCGACGCGAAGACGGCCGACTACCTGGTGGAGCAGCGGGGGATGAGCCGCGAGCGGGCCGAGGCGTTGTGCGACGGCCTGTTCAGCGACGAGGGCGCCGAGTACGTGATGACCATCGAGATCGACGCCTCCACCCTCCGCCCGATGATCGCGCTCCCCGGCGACCCGGGGAACGGGCAGCACGTGGACGAGCTGGCCGAGCCGGTGCGCATCGACATCGCCTACGCGGGGAGCTGCACGGCGGGGAAGAAGGAGGACATGGACATGTACGCCGCCGTGCTGCGCGAGTACGCCGAGCGCGGCGAGCGCAAGCCCGAGCACGTGCAGTTCTACATCCAGTGCGGCAGCCAGGAGGTGTACGCCTACTGCCAGGAGCAGGGCTACGACCGCATCTTCGACGCGGTGGGCGCCACCTTCATCGAGCCGAGCTGCGGCGCGTGCATCAACGCCGGCCCGGGGGTGAGCCGCAAGCCCACCGACGTGACGATCAGCGCCATCAACCGCAACTTCCCCGGCCGCAGCGGCCCGGGGCAGCTGTACCTGGCGTCGCCGTACACGGTGGCCGCCAGCGCCATGGCCGGCGAGATCGTGGCCTGGGAGCCGCAGCCGGAGCTCGCGGGGGTGTAGGCATCACCGAGCGCGGCTGACGGAGTCGGTGGTGGCGAAGCGCCGGTCCCGCGGGACCGGCGCTTCGCTCGTTGTGCGCAGAGTGACCGTGTTGTGGCGACGCTCCAAAGCGGCCTCAAGCACATATTGAAGTGAACTGAGTCCGCATATAGCCTTGAGCCCCTTTCTCGAATCGCACAATGCCCACGCGGTCACCTCGGGGTCCGGCTTGCATGCTTAACCTCACACTGGAGAGGATCGAGCGGCAGATTCGCCATCTGCCAGTCGAGCATGCTTTCGCACTCGACGCGGGTCACAACATCGTCGTCCATCGTACGAACGATCACCGGTCCCGCGTGGCATTCACGAAGTCGGAGATCGCGGCGATGGCCGGCGCGATTCTCACGCACAATCATCCAGGTGGTCGCTCCTTCTCGATCCGCGATCTTCTGCTGGCACGCGATGCAGGATTGAGCGAGCTACGGGTGGTAACATCCAGAAACAGATACTCGCTCAAACCTCCGGTAGAGGGATGGGATACGTGCGGGCGCGACGAGTTCATGGCCGTCGTTGGCCGAGAACGGGCCTTGCTTCTTGAACAGCTGCGTGGTGAGATTGCGAGAGGCCGCATGACGAGCTCGTTGCTGGATTCCGTCTTCCATCACCACCTGTGCGAGCGGCTCGCTTCGCTCGGACTGATCCAGTACCGTGTCGAAACGTGGTAGCTCGAATTCGGAGGTGCGAATGTACACGCTGATTGATCCACCGATCTCCCCGTTTTCTCCACCCGAGAAGATTACCGCGTGGATCGATGAGCTGCGCTCGTGGATCTCGCTTCCGGAGTTCCGGGACCATCCGGAGAACCGCAAGCGACTCGACGAGGCGATCGCCGAGGCCGAGCAGTATCTGAAAGACAGCCGCGAACACGCCGGAACTTCTCGGCAACCACCCAACCGACCAGCAGTCTGATCGCTGAGGCGGCCGCAGGAATGACGACGAGCTGCGGGACGAACGGCCTGGTGCTGGTCGCGCCGGACGGCTCGATGGCCAAAGCGGTCGCCCCCACATCGCTTGTGGGAGAGGGTCGCGGCGCTTGGCCTGATTCGCTACAGCGCTCAGAAGTGGTAGCTACAGCCGCGGAGGAAGCATGTACTATGTCGTGATCGATCCACCGGTGTCGTCGTTCTCGACGCCTGAGGAGATCAGCGCGTGGATCACGGAGCTCCGTTCGCGCGCTTCGCGGCCGGAGTTCCAGTATCCCGAGGGAGGGAAGTCGCTCGACTTCGCGCTGGCCGAGGCAGAAGGGTGGCTGGTCGAGAGCCGAATGCGAGCGGAGCCGCAGCGCCGGCGGCCACCCGACCGTCCCGCCGGCTGAGCGGCGAGATCACCGTACGAGAGAAGCGCCGGCGCCGAACGGGGTCGGCGCTTCGCGCGTTGTGCGCGGAGTGACCGAGTTGTGGCGACGCTCCGAAGCGGCCTCAAGTGCATATTGAAGTGAACTGAGTTTACCCCTACTCTTCAGCCCGTTTCCCGAACAGCACAATGCCAGCGAGCTTGCTTCACGAGGTCGGTTTGGATGCTCAACCTGACGCTGGAGCGCATCGAGCGGCAGATCCGCAACCTGCCGGTGGAGCGCGCGTTCCTTCTCGATCAGGAGCGTGGGATCATGTGGCAGACCACGGACGATCTGCCCGATGGCGTGTCGTTTTCGCTGGAAGAGCTCCACTCGATGGACGGCGGGATTCTCACCCACAACCACCCGGGCGGCCGCTCCCTCTCGACCGATGACGTCCTGCTCGCGAGGATGTGGAAGCTGCAGGAGATCCGTGTGGTGACGGCGAAGCAGCGATTCTCCATCAAACCGCCGGAGGAGGGGTGGAATCCCACGCCCACAGAAGTGTTCCTGACGGTCCTTCGGCGCGAACTGGGCTTGCTGGATCGGCAGGTGGAGGATGAGATTGCAAGAGGCATCCTGACTGCGGCTCGCGCAGACCTCGTGTACCATCACCGACTCTGGGAGCGGATGGCCAGCCACGGGCTCGTCCGCTACGCCGCTGAAAGGTGGTAGGCAGATGGCGGGAGAAAAGGTCTTCACCGTCTTCGATCCTCCGGTGACGCCGTTCTCGCGGCCGGAGACCATCAGTGCGTGGATCGAGGAGCTTCGCGGCCGCGCCGGGAGGCCGGAGTTCCAGCATGCGGAGAATCGCAAGCGGCTCGATGCGGCGATCGCGGAAGCGCAGGAATGGCTTGCGAGAAGCCAGACCAGAGCGGCGTCACGACTGAGGCGGCCTCCCGATCGTCCCGCCGTCTGATCGCGAGATCACGATAATGACGAAGCGCCGGCCCCCGCCCGGGAGCCGAACGGCGGTAAGCCAGCGAGGGAGGAGAGCGTGTACACGCTATTCGACGCGCCCGTGAACCAGTTCTCGCCTCCCGAGAGGATCATCGCCTGGCTGGATCATCTGCGCTCCCAGGCATCGAGGCCCGAGTTCCAGAACGATGCAGAAAACCTGAGATCTCTGGAGGACGCAGTGGCGGAGGCTCAGGCCTGGCTGGAGCAGAGCCGCGCGAAGGTGGCGCGAGGCCGGGGGCGGCCACCCAGCCGTCCCGCCGTGTAGTCGATCCTGAAGCAGAAAGCGCCGGCCCCCCGCTCGGGAGCCGGCGCTTCGTCGTTCGCCGTCGTGCTGCGTGCGCGGGCTACGCCACCGTGCTGGCGGCGTGCGCCACGCCGGCGGTCCGGCGGAGCTTCTGCGTGAGGTCGGCGATGAGCACCTGCGCGAAGGCGAGCGGGACCAGGCGGCTGTCGTTGCCCTCCTCGTCCATGAACAGCCCCAGCGCATCGGACTCGAAGGTCTCGGGGAAGCGCTCCACGGCCCACCCGTCCACCATCTCCCCGGGCAGGTCCGCATCGACGCGCACCACCAGTGCGTCGCCGTCGCCCTCGTCGAACGCGACGAAGTCGCCGAAGCGGTGCATGATCCCGTTGCTGCGGACGGCTTCGGCGGCCTTGCGGCGGAGCGTGAGGGTGGCGCGCACCTCGCTGTCGGGCGCGTCCCACTCGGGGATCTCGTAGCGCACCACCAGGTCGGCGCGGTCGGCCTGCGGCAGCACGTACTCCTTGCTGTCCAGCAGGTGCCGGGCGATGTGCTTGAGCACCTCGGCCTCGCTGTAGCCGCGCGTCTTCACGTCGCGGCGCAGCTTCCAGCGGAACAGGAGCTCGGGCTCGGGCTGGAGGAACACGGCCAGGTCGTACGCGGTGCGCAGCTCGTCGCTGGGAAAGCCCAGCAGCCCGCGCACCAGCACCACCTCGTTGGCGTCCACCGTGCGGATCTGGCCGAAGCTGCCGTCCGAGTGGTCGTATCCCCGGTTGCGCACGGGGCGGCCGCGGCCCAGGAGCCGCAGGTGCTCCTGCATCAGCGGGAAGTTGTGCACGGTGGGGTGCAGCGCCGTCACGCCCAGCTCGTGGCGCTCGGCGCGGGTGTAGCGGTGGTAGTCGTCCAGCTCGAGCGTGCTCACGCGCTCCGGACCGATCAGCGACGCCACGCCCTGCGCCACCGTGCTCTTCCCGCTCCCGGAATCGCCCACGATGCCGAGGACGAAGGGAAGATGCTCGAAGTCGGAGCCCGGAAGGATGCTCATTCTGGAGACGCGGCAGGGCGCGTCGCGCGCGCTGGGGCCATGAAGACCTCCCATTCAGGATTCGCGGAGAACGTGCATGTTAGCGCGCTGTCTCCGGATGCGAAAGTGAAATGCGATTAGGGGAGCCTTACGATGCAATTAGTGCGTGAGTGCGTGAGTGCGCTGCGGCACGTACGTTGTCTGAGTTCACGTGGGGATGGAGATCAACGGAGGGCGGCGGGGAGATGTCGGGATACTGCGACGCGGCGCCGGGGCACGAGTGGCACGGGCCCTATCACGATCACGAATACGGGTTTCCGCTCGCCGGCGACGACGAGCTGCTGGAGAGGCTGGCGCTGGAGATCAACCAGGCCGGGCTCTCCTGGCTCACCATCCTCAAGAAGCGCGACGCCTTCCGCCGTGCCTTCGACGGCTTCGACGTGGACCGCGTCGCGGCGTACGGCGACGAGGACCGCGAGCGGCTGATGGCCGACCCCGGCATCATCCGCAACCGGCTGAAGATCGACGCGGTGATCGAGAACGCGCGCCGCATCCGGCAGCTGCGCGAGTCGCACGGCTCGTTCGCGGCATGGCTCGACGCGCATCACCCGCGCTCGAAGGAAGAGTGGGTGAAGCTGTTCAAGCGCACCTTCCGCTTCACCGGCGGCGAGATCGTGGGCGAGTTCCTGATGAGCACCGGCTACCTCCCCGGCGCGCATCGCCCCGACTGCCCCGTGCACGCGCGCATCCTGGCGGCCGGCCCGGCGTGGGCGCGCACGGCCGCCGCCGCGGTCTGACTCACGCTCGGACGGGAGACGGGACGATGGGTGCGTGGGGCGTGGGCGCCTTCGACAACGACACGGCGCTGGACTGGCTCGACACGCTGGAGCGCCTGGGCGCGGAGGCGATGCTGGTCGCCTTCCAGACGATCGCGGAGGAGGGCGAGCGCATCGAGGTGGAGCAGGCGCGCATCGCCATCGCGGCGGCCGAGGCGGTGGCGGCATCGCGCGGCCGTCCCGCGCCCGACCTCCCCGGCGAGCTGGCGGAGTGGGTGCGGGCGCGCGGCGGCGACGTCGATGCCGCGCTCGCCGCGCAGGCCGTGGACGCCGTCACCCGCATCCGCGAGGCGTCCGACCTGCGCGACCTGTGGGGCGAGGACGACAGCGGCGCCGAATGGGAGACGACCATCGCCGAACTGCTCGACCGGCTGCGCACGGCCGGCTAGCCGTATCCCATCGATCCCTGGCCTCACGCGGAGACGCGGAGCCGCGGAGGAATCATCTCCTCCGCGGCTCCGCGTCTCGGCGTGAGAACGATTCGAGATCAGACCGACGCGCCGATGCTGGTGCCGCACTGGCTGCAGAACTTGGCGCCGGGGCCGAGCTTCGCGCCGCACTCGGAGCAGAAGCCGGCCGGCATCGCACCGACGGGGACGGCGGGAGCATCGGCGGGCGCGGGCGGCGCGGGCGTCTCCGGTTGCTGCGGCGGCGGGTATCCGGCCGCGGGCGGATATCCCGGCGCGGGGGGATAGCCGGGGGCAGGCGCGTATCCCGGCGGGGGCGGATAGCCGGGGGCGGGCGCGTACCCCGGCGGGGGCGGGTAGCCCGGCGCGGGGTGGAATCCCGGCGTGTGGCGGCGGAGCGCGGCTTCCACGATCACCAGCGCCTCGTCGTCGAGCTTGGCGCTCTGCACCATCCCCGCCACCTGCCCGATCAGCACGGGCCAGAAGACCAGCGTGGTCACCAGCGTGGGGATCACCTGCTGGCCGAAGATCCCGATCCCCGCGTTCACCTGCGTGCCGCCGTCCACCGGCTCGATGCGGATGTTCAGCGCGGTCTTCATCCCCACCACCGCCTTGAACGTGCCGCCCTGGTGGATGCTGATGAACCAGCTCCCGGTCAGGCTCTGCTCACCCTTCACCTCGAACCCGCGGCCCTGGAACTCGCGCATCACCTCGTGCCCCACGGGCGCCAGGTCGGGGGGCGAGAGCGGGAAGAAGCGGCTGGACTTGAACGTGCCCATGCGGTTGCCTCCGGTTTCGAGCGTCCACCGTCGCGACTGCGTCCTCGATCACATCCTTGGATTCGCCTACTGCGCCGGGCCCGGCGCGCCCGCCGCGGGGGCGTCGGCGGCGGGATCGGCCGCGGGAGGCGCGATCTGCACCCTCAGCAGCGCGGTGCCGCACTGGCGGCAGAACTTCCACTCCTGCTCCACCGCGTTGCCGCACGCGGGGCAGCGCTCGCCCGCCTGCATGCCGCGCAGCGCCGCGGACAGGCGCCGGTACTGCTCGCCCTGGCACCAGCGCATGATCTCGCGGGCGCGCAGCGCGCTGAACGGGTGCGTGGCCTCCATCACCGACAGCAGCTGCAGCACCTTGTCCCACGCGTTCTCGGCCAGCTTGTCGAAGTCCTCGGCCTGCTTCAGGTACTCCTCCACGTTCACGTCCGCCGTCACCGACTTCTTCCCGCCGGCCAGCCGGATCATCGTCTCCACCACCGGCTCGGGGCCGCCGAGCACCACCGCCGCCGCGCGGTCGGCGGAGAACTCGGAGCGGCGCGACCAGTAGGCCAGCGCGATCTCGATCGGCTTCACCGCCACCGACAGCGGGCCGAGGATGGCGGCGCCGCCGTTGGCCAGCACCATCGCCATGGTCTTGTACAGCGTGTGGCGGCAGACCAGGTGGCCAACCTCGTGGGCGATCACCGCGCGCAGCTCGTCCTCGTCGAGCGAGTCGACCAGCTCGGCGGTGACCACCACGAAGCGGCGCGTGTCGCCCAGCGAGAACGCGTTGATCTCGCCCGAGTTCTGGAGATACATCTCCGGCACCTCCATCTCCAGCACCTGGCAGCAGTCCACGAGGTGCTTGTGGAGATGGGGGAGCTGGTTGGGGCCCAGGCGGATGGCCTGCGAGATGTACTGGTTGTGGAAGAGCTGCTCCTGGAAGACTTTCAGGAAGGCTTTGACGAACTGGTCGAACATGGGGATGCTGCGCAGCTGGTCCTGGGCCGCGGCATCCTCGGGGTGGATGAAGTCTCGGGCGTTGACGCGCATGCGGCTGCTCCCGTGTCGGGGAAACCGGGTGAGCCGGCGGCACCGGTGGCGGGAGGCGCCGTGGGGATCGGGTGCCGCGCGCCGGCTCTCCAGCCGAAGGTAATCCGCTCCCCGGCGGGGGACAACGCCGCAAGTTTCCGGCGACGACCACCGCGTTGGAGGATGTTGCCAAACCAGGATCCCAAGGCACCTCGGTTGTCATCCTGAGGGGAGGCGCCGCGCCAGACTCTCGTCCGCACCCAGCCCTGGCGCCGACCGGAGGATCTGCTCGCCCTACGGACAGACCCTGCTCGTTCGAGCGGATATCCGGCCCGCCATGCAAGATCCTTCGGGCGCGGCAGGATTCGGTGACGACGACCGTCAGGTGCGCCGCGCCCTCAGGATGACAGCCCGACGAGCGCGTCCCGCGGTCAGCAACACCCGCTCAGATCCAGTGCGAGAAGCCGAACCGGGGGATCTCGGCCGCGTCGATGATCACGTCGTGCCCGTGTGACGCGAGCTCCGCGTACTCGGCTTGATGGAGATACGCCTCGGCGGTCAGGCGCCCCGAAAAGTCCGACCACGCGGCCACGCACGGGGAGCAGATACCCAGGCGCAGGAGGATGGGCTCGTGCACCCGCCGGCCCGCGCGCGCGAAGTCCGGCCCGAATCCCTCGCCGCGGTCGCGGGCGGCCACGAACGGCAGAAACGCGACCTCGCTGCTCTTCCCGCAGCAGTCGCAGCGCCCGCGGCCGGTACGCGGAGCGGTTGCGCGCACGTCGGCCGGCGTGACGTCGATCCCGCGCTCCCACAGCACCGCGACCGCCGCGGCAACGGCTTCGGACGTGTAGCCATCCGCCGCCGCGACGACGCCTTTCAGCTCGTCGTCCGGCCAGCCGGCATACTTCTCCAGCAGCCGCTCGACCTCCGCGACGTCGATTCCCGGACGCTCCACTACTCGCGGCCGTGCTGGCGAAGGAGCGCGTCCGCCTCGGGCGAGCCGGTGGGGAAGCGCTTCACCGCGTCGGGGCGCGCGCCGGCGGCGAGGAGGCGGGCGACCAGCGCGGTGGATTCGTGCGGTGTCCACTCCGACGGCTCGGCGAGCGCGCGGACGGCGAGTTCCAGCGGCGTCTCGCCGCGGCGATTGGTGGCCTCGAGCGGGGCGTCGCGCTCCAGCAGCAGCTCGACGGTATCCCTGCGATCGCGCCAGACGGCGAGGTGGAGCGCTGTGTCGCCCGTCTCCCACGGCCGCCCGCCCGTCATCGCGGTTACGTCGAAGCCCAGGTCGAGGAGCAGCCGCGTGCCGGCGGTATTCCCCGCCCCGGCGAAGCGCGGCAGGATCGCCGCGTCCTCGCGCATCACGCGCGGGAGGAGATCCGGATCGCGCGCCATCATCTCCCGCACGGCCGCCTCGTCCCCGCGCGCGCAGGCGGCGGCGAAAGCGTCGTCCGTCTCCATCTCCATGGCGAAGCCGCGGCGCGCGAACAGGTCCAGCACGTCGGCGCGCCCCATCCGCGCCGCGCGCGCGAACGCGGACGGCCCCTCGCGCGGCGGGAGCGTGGGGTCGGCGCCGTGGTCCATCAGCAGCTCGAAGAACGCGAGCGGGTTGTCGCGGCCGAGCGCGTGGTGGAGCGCGCGGTTCCCCCAGTGGCTGACGCGATCGGGATCGGCGCCGTGCTCCAGCAGCCACCGCACGCCGTCCGAGTGGTGCCAGTCGAGCTTGCGGTGGAGCATGGTGGTGAGGCTGTCCGCCGTCATCCGCCCGCTCTCCACCAGCACCCTCAGCGCGCGGTCGTCGAGGGTCTCGGGGGAGTGGTACGGCGTCTCGTCGTCGTTGGGGTCGGCGCCGTGCTCCAGCAGCAGGCGGGTGACGCCGGGATGGTGGGCCACGCCCGCGGCGCCGTAGATTGCGCTCTCCAGCGTGGGATGGGGCTGGTGGTCCCCGGAGAAGAAGCCGGTGTTCGCCTCGGCGCCGGCAGCGAGCAGGGCCTCGGCGGCGCGCACGAAGCCGTCGGAGCGGGCGGGATCGAGCCGCAGGTAGCGCGAGAAGCAGAGGTAGGTCAGCGCGTCCCAGCCGCGCGGGCCGCCCTTCGCGCGGGCGAGCTCGGGATTGGCGGCCAGGAAGCGTCGCACTGCCGCGTCGTCGCCCAGCGTCGCGGCGGTGTAGATGTCCGCGTCGGCGATCCGGGGGTGCGCCGCGAGGAGCTCCTCGGCGCGATCGAGCGTCCCGGAAGCGTGCCACGCGTCGAGCGGCACCGACGCGGCCTCGATGAATTCGGCGCGGGGATCGTCGTCCATGCGGCTCCTCCTCCACAGAGAAGGGAAGAAGGATCACACGGAGGGAACGGAGGAAACGGAGAACCGATCGCTGTTCCTCCGTTTCCTCCGTTCCCTCCGTGTGAGTCTTTCTGTTCTTTCGAAGACTACTTCGCCTCCAGCCAGCTCAACCCGATGCCGCTCTCCACGCGCAGGGGAACGTCGAGCGCGGCGGCGTTCTCCATCCGGTCGCGGATGAGCTCCTGCACCTCCTGCTCGCGGCCCTCGGGCACCTCGAACAGGAGCTCGTCGTGCACCTGCAGCAGCATCTTCGTGCCGTCCGTCCGGCGGTCCAGGTCGTCCTGGATGCGGATCATGGCGATCTTGATCAGGTCCGCGGCGGTGCCCTGGATCGGCGCGTTGGTGGCCGCGCGCTCGCCGAAGGAGCGCACGTTGAAGTTGCGCGCGTTGATCTCGGGGATGTAGCGCCGCCGCCCCGTCAGCGTCTCCACGTACCCCGTCTGCCGCGCCTTCTCCATCTGCTCGTCGAGGTAGCGCCGCACGCCGGGGAAGCGCTGGAAGTACTGTTCGATGAACTCCTTCGCCTCCGCCGTCGTCATCCCCAGCTTCTGCCCCAGGGCGAACGGGCCGATGCCGTAGATCACCGCGAAGTTCACCGTCTTCGCGCGGTCGCGCATCTCCCGCGTCACCGCGTCGGACGCCACGCCGAAGATGAGCGCCGCGGTCTGGCGGTGGATGTCGACGCCGGCGCGGAACGCCTCCACGAATGCCTCGTCGCTCGAGTAGTGCGCCAGGATGCGCAGCTCGATCTGCGAGTAGTCGGCCGCCACGAAGCGCATCCCCTCGGCGGGGATGAAGCCGCGGCGGATCTCCGCCCCCATCTCCGTACGGATGGGGATGTTCTGGAGATTGGGGTCGGAAGACGCGAGCCGCCCCGTCGCGGCCACCGTCTGGTTGAACGAGGTGTGGATGCGCCCCGTCTCGGGGTTCACCGCCTTCGGCAGCGCGTCGACGTAGGTGCCGCGCAGCTTCTCCACCTGGCGGTACTGCATCAGCAGTTGCGGCAGCTCGTGCCCCTGCGCGGCCAGCTCCTGCAGCACGTCCACGTCGGTGCTGGCGCCCGTCTTCGTCTTCTTGATCACCGGCAGCGCGAGCTTGCCGAACAGGATCTCCCGCAGCTGCGGCGTGGAGCCGATGTTGAACTCCTGCCCGGCGGCGGCGTAGATGCGCGCCTCGAGGTCGCGCAGCTGGCCGTGCATCTGCCCGCTCATCCGGCCGAAGAACTCCTCGTCGATCCGGATCCCGTTCCACTCCATCTCGGCCAGCACGCGCACCAGCGGCATCTCGATCTCACGGAAGAGCGGCGTCAGGTGCAGCCTCTCCAGCTCCGGCTCGAAGCGCTCGTGCAGGCGGAGCGCGATGTCGGCGTCCTCGCTGGCGTAGTCGCGGGCCTTCTCCAGCTCCACCTCGGCGAACTCGATCTGCGCCTTCCCCTTCCCGGTGACGTCCTCGTAGTGGATGGTCTTGTGGTCCAGGTGCTGGAGCGCCAGCGAGTCCAGCCCGTGCTCGCGCCGCCCCGGCTCCAGCAGGTAGCTGCCCACCATGGTATCGAAGTCGATCCCCTCCAGCGCGATCCCCTCGCGGCGGAAGACCAGGAAGTCGTACTTCAGGTTCTGCCCGATCTTCCGCACCTGCGCGTCCTGCAGCACGTCGATCAGCTCGCGCATCTCCGCCCCGTGTAGATCGGGGAGGTTCTTCGGCCCCGCCTGCTTCCGCGCCTCCGGCGACGGGTCGCCGCCGCCGCCCAGCAGGTCGCCCTGCGCGGGCGCGGGAAGGCGGTGGCGGAAGGGGAGATAGAAGGCCTCGCCGGGCTTGAGGGAGAGGGAGATGCCGCACAGCTCGGCGCGCATCGGGTCGGTGCTGCTGGTCTCCGTGTCGACGGCGACATATCCCTGCTCGCGGATGCGCCGGACGACCTCGCGCACGGCCTCGGGCGTGTCGAGGAGACGATAATCCGTGGGCATTCGCTCGCCCGCCGCCTTCTCCTCCTCGTCGGGCGCCGCGTAGTCGCGGACGAGGGTGTGGAACTCCAGGTCGAGGAAGAGCTCGCGGAGGCGCGCGCGGTCCGGCTTCTCCAGCCGCAGCCCGTCGAGGTCGAGCGTGAGCGGCAGGTCCGTGCGGATGGTGACGAGCTGCTTGGAGAGGATGGCGTCGGCGCCGAACGCCTCCAGCGCCTCGCGCGGACGCTTGGCCTTGATCTCCGCCGCGTGCGCCAGGATCTCCTCGATCGGGCCGTACTCCTCGATCAGCTGCACCGCCGTCTTCGGCCCGATCCCCGGCACGCCGGGGACGTTGTCGCTGGCGTCGCCGATCAGGCCGAGATAGTCGACCACGCGCTCGGGGGGGACGCCCAGCCGCTCGTTGGCGTTGCGGGTGTCGACCCACTCCTCCTCGACCGCCGCGGGGCCGCCGCGCCCGGGGTTGAGCAGGCAGACATGGGGGCGGATGAGCTGGTAGAAGTCCTTGTCGCCGCTGACGATCACCGCCTCGAGCCCGCCGTCCACCGCCTGGTCGGCCAGAGTGCCGATCACGTCGTCGGCCTCGTACCCCTCCAGCTCCAGCACGGGGATGCGGAAGGCCTCGACCAGGTCGCGCACGCGCGGGAGCGAGGCCTTCAGCTCGTCGGGCATCTTCTCGCGCGTGGCCTTGTACTCGGGGTAGATGACGTGGCGGTCGCTCATCCCCGCGTCGAACACCATCCCCAGGTAGTCGGGCTCGTGCTTCTCGATGACCTTGATGAGGAAGCGGGTGACGCCCCACGCGGCGCTGGTGTTCTCGCCGCGGCTGGACACCAGCGGGCGCGACACCAGCGCGAAGAAGGCGCGGTAGATGAGCGCGTAGCCGTCGATCAGGTACAGGCGCGGGCGGGTTTTCTCGGGCTTGTCCACGTGCGTTCGCGGGCGGGTGCAAAGGTGTGCCGGAGCCGCGCGGAATCTATCCCCCGCGCCGGACGCGGGCAAAAGCGGCGGAGGGGGATTGACATCCCCGCGAACGCCACCCCCGGCCTGCGGCGGACGGATGTCGGTGTCGCAAAGTTCGACAGATGTTTAGAAATGCAACGGGCGTTTGGGAGCGGCAGGTGGGAAGATCCCACGTCCTGCCTGCGTATTCAGTCGCGAAACGATGTGGTCCGCATCGTGCCAAGAGAGAGCGCATCCGATCGCCCCCCGACCCCGCAGCTCGCGCAGTCGCCCGATGATCATCCCCGTCCCCACCATCACGTCGCGCAACATCCGCCCGCGCCGGCGCACCGCCTCGCTCGGGCCGGCCGTGGAGCCCGTGCAGGAGCAGCCGGAGACCACGGTCACCGGCCGCGAGATCGTCAGCACCGCCAAGCTGCTGGCCTTCATCAACCACGAGGTTCAGGCCCGCCCCGAGTGCGCGGGGATGAAGGTGCGCGGCGGCGTCTGGTCGCTGGACCCCTACGCCGACGAGTGCAACTGGTCGGAGACGAGCCTGGTGGTGCAGGTGGCCGGCGTGATCTCGGCCGGCGCGTTCGAGGAGCTGCGCAAGGTGATCGGCCTGGCCCGCGAGCGCTACGACGTGCTCGCGCCCGAGGCGTACCTGCTCTGAATCTGCCCCATCCGATCGCGACGGGCGCCTGAAGGCGCGGCTGGAACATTGGGAAGCCTCGCAAACCGCGCGAGGCTTCAACTGCATTCGGGGGATGAGGCGGCGCGGGATGCTGCCACTCGAGCGGAGACGGCACCCGCAGCCTGCGCAGCAGGCTTTCCAATGTTCCAGCCGCGGGTTTACCCGCCCGTGCGAATCCCGCCTCGCGCGCTCCCGTCTCGAAAATGCTTGTCCGGCGTCGCCGCATCGCTTACCGATGTATCGCCCGCCGTGATCTCCCGACGACCCACCCCGTCATCATCCAGCTCCCATGAGAATCGCACTTCTCCTCCTCGCCGCGTCCCTGCTGGGCGCGGGCAGCGCCGCCGCGCAGAACTCCTCGCCGTCCACCATCGCCCGGAGCTTCCAGGGATCGTGGAAGGGCGAAGGGGCACAAGCGGACGGCGGCGAATGGACCATCGCGCTGACGCTGGCGGACGGCGCGCGCGGCACCGTGGTCGGCACCATCACCTATCCGTCGCTGGCGTGCGGCGGCGACCTGGTCCTGCGCGACGCGGACCGCGGCCGCGTGGAGGTGCTGGAGCGCATCACCTTCGGCGACTGCGTGGACAACGGCGTCATCACCTTCTCGCCCGACGGCGGCGGGCTCGACTTCGACTGGCGCGGCGAGGGGCTGACCGCGCGCGGCAGGCTGGCGCGCGCCACGCCGCCGCCGGACGCATCGGGGCCGTAGTTCCGATCCGTGGGGACAATATCAAGGACGGCCGGGATCCATCGATCCCGGCCGTCCCGCCGTTCTCCGGATTCCGGCCGCTACAGCGCCGGGGCGGGGTGCGTATCCATCTTCACCATCTTCAGCTTCCAGCCAGCGGCGGTGCGCGTCCACGTGTGCTCGTAGGTGCCGCGCTCGGCGCGGACGTCACCGCCCTGGCCGCGAAAGCGCAGCGTCACCATCCCCGCCTCGGTGACGTCGTGGCCGCTGCGGCTCACGCGCTGGGTCACCATCACCAGATCGTTCACGCGGCCCACGTCCTCCGCCAGCCAGCGCTCTTCGATGCGCGCGCGGCCCTCGAGCGTGAAGTCGGAGAACACCACCTGCGCGTCGTCGGCGAAAAACGACGCGAGCGCCGCCCGGTCGGTGCCGCCCCACGCCGCGATGTAGCCGGCGCGCGCGGCGCCCAGCCCCTCCGGCAGCGCCGGCGGCCGATCCGGCTCGCCGGACGACGCGGCGGGCACCATGTGGCTGCATGCAGCGGCGGCGATCAGCGCGAGCGGGGCGAGGATTCGTCTCATCGGGCGCTCCGTGCAATGAAGGGAGATTTCATCGACCGAAGACGAGGATTAAGCGGCGGAGCCTCCGCGCACCAGAGAATCGATCCCCCCGAACGCGAGCGGGCCGGCTGGATGACGATGCATCGCTCCGCCATACGCGCGGAGGCCCGAGGCGGGCTGTGCGATCCTACAAACAGAATTGTCTCACACGGAGGGAACGGAGGAAACGGAGGATGATGAGCAGTCCTCCGTTCCCTCCGTTTCCTCCGTGTGAGACTGTTCTATCAGAGCAGGTCGAATGCACAACAATCCATTCAATCCGACATCAGGGGGTACAGCGTCCGGATTGCACATCTTAACGGAATCGTAAAGCGGCGCATCCTTCCGTCTTGATGAACCAGCCGGGCCCGCCGCAGATTAGGCGCGTTCCCCGAGACCGGATTCGCGCACGACCGGACGGCGCCGCGCCGTTCCGTTTACCCTCCCCTCCGCTCAGGACGCCCATGCTCACCCTGACCTCCAAGTCGCGCGCGCTGGCGGTGCTGGCCGCCGCCACGCTGGCCGCCGGGCCCGCGGCCGCGCAGCAGGCCGCGCGCACGGCGCAGACCGCGGCCACGCCCACGGCCGGCGCCTGGCTGATGCCGCCCGCGCCGATCCCGCAGATCATCGACGCGGCACCCACGCCGGCGCTCAGCGTGGCGCCGGGGCAGCGCACCGTGGCCGTCCTGGGCCGCGAGAACCTGCCGTCGCTGCAGGAGATGGCCGAGCCGTGGCTGGGGCTGGCCGGCTACCGCCTCAACCCGCGCACCAACGGATGGAACGCGGCGCGGGTCGGCTATCTCACCTCCATCACCTTCCAGGACCTGGCCGGCGGCGCGAATCGCGAGGTGCGCCTGCCGCCGCGCGCCCGCGCCGCGTTCCCGCAGTGGTCGCCCGACGGGTCGAAGCTGGCGTTCACGGTCTTCACCGAGACGGGGATCGAGCTGTGGGTGGCCGACGCGCGCACCGGCACGGCCCGGCGGCTGCTGCCCGCGGTGCTGAACGCCGCGTTCGGCAACCCCTTCCGCTGGATGCCGGACGGGCGCGCGGTCCTGGCGCTGCGCGTTCCCGCCGGGCGCGGCGCGGCGCCGGAGCGCTCGCGCGTGCCCGAGGGCCCGGTGATCCAGGAGAGCTCGGGCCGCGCCGCGCCGGTGCGCACGCTGGAGGACATGCTCAAGAACCCGTACGACGAGCGGCTGTTCGAGCACTACTTCACCGCGCAGATGGTGCGCGTGCCCGTGGACGGCGGCGCGGCGGCCAGCGTGGGGCAGCCGGGGATCTACTCCGCGTTCGACCCGTCGCCCGACGGGCGCTACATCCTGGCGCGGAAGATCCACCGCCCGTTCAGCTACCAGGTGAGCGCGGGGAGCTTCCCCTACGAGGCGCTGGTGCTGGACACGCGCGGCGCCGTGGTCAAGCGCATCGCCGACCAGCCGCTGGCCGACAACCTGCCGCCCGCGTTCGACGCGGTGATCACCGGCCCGCGCGAGATCGAGTGGCGCGGCGACGCGCCGGCCACGCTGGTGTGGGCCGAGGCGCAGGACGGCGGCGACCCGTCGCGCCGGGTGGACGTGCACGACCGGCTCTTCCAGCTCGACGCGCCCTTCACCGGCCAGCCGCGCAAGCTGATGGACCTGGACCAGCGCTACAGCGGCGCGTTCTGGGGCCGCGGCGACTTCGCCATCGTGCTCGAGCGCTGGTGGAGCACCCGCCGCGAAAAGCGCTTCGCCGTCAACCCCACCAATCCCGGCCAGCCGCGGCTGCTGCTGGACCGCAGCTACCAGGACCGCTACGCCGACCCCGGCTTCCCGGTGCTGCGCCGCGACGCGCGCGGCGAGTCGCTCCTCCTCTTCACCCCCGACGGCGGGTCGATCTACCTGACCGGCGCGGGCGCCTCGCAGCGCGGCGACTATCCGTTCCTGGCGCGGATGAGCATCGCCGACGGGAAGAGCACGCGCATCTGGCAGGCCGAGGACCCGTACTACGAGGAGGTGGTGACGGTGCTGGACGCCGACGGCGGCCGCATCCTCACCCGCCGCGAGTCGCAGGCCGAGGCGCCCAACTACTTCGTGCGGACGCTCCCCGGCGGGCAGGCGGTGGCCATCACCCGCTTCCCCGACCCCGCGCCGCAGCTGGCGGGGATCACGCGGCAGCTGGTGACCTACCGGCGTGGCGACGGCGTGCAGCTCTCGGGCACCCTCTATCTCCCGCCCAACTACAATCCCCAGCGCGACGGGCGGCTGCCCATGCTGATGTGGGCGTATCCCACGGAGTTCCGCGACGCCGGCGCGGCGGCGCAGGTGCAGGGATCGCCCAACCGCTTCTCGCGGCCGGCGGGGATCAGCCACCTGTTCCTGCTCACGCAGGGCTACGCGATCTTCGACAACCCCACCATGCCCATCATCGGCGAGGGCGACAAGGAGCCGAACGACACCTACGTCGAGCAGCTGGTGGCCAGCGCGCAGGCGGCGGTCGACAAGGTGGTGGAGATGGGGGTGGCGGACCGCGACCACATCGGCATCGGCGGGCACAGCTACGGCGCGTTCATGACCGCCAACCTGCTGGCGCACAGCGACATCTTCCGCGCGGGGATCGCGCGCAGCGGCGCCTACAACCGCACGCTGACGCCGTTCGGCTTCCAGGCCGAGCAGCGCACCTACTGGCAGGCGACGGACATCTACACGCGGATGAGCCCGTTCACCTACGCCAACCAGATCAACGAGCCGATCCTGCTGATCCACGGCGAGATGGACGACAACAGCGGCACCTTCCCCATCCAGAGCGAGCGGATGTACGCGGCGCTGAAGGGGCACGGCGCCACGGTGCGCTACGTGGTGCTGCCGTACGAGGCGCACGGCTACCGCGGCCGCGAGGCCACACTGCACACCCTCGCCGAGATGGTGCGCTGGATGGACCGCTACGTGAAGAACGCCGGCCCGCGCCAGCCGCAGCAGCGCTCGGCGTCGACCACGGGGAACTGATCCCCGGAGCGGGAGATGGAGTTGCGCCGGCATCCGCGGTTCGCCGCGGATGCCGGCGCTCTCATTGCCGGGTCGGCGGAGGGCACAGAGACGGATCATCAGTTCTCCGCGCCTCCGCGTCTCCGCGTGAGACAGAGCAGTACTCGGAAGTGCACGAGAATCGTATCCCCATCCACATGGGCACCCATTGAGCGTTCGGCGATGTAATCATATGTTTCTACCCATCTACTCGAACACGACGGCCGCGTAATCCTCCGGCCACGGTCGATCCAATCCCCAGAATTCTTCCACGTCACCATGCAGTGCAGACACATCGGGGCGCCGCACCGGCCCCGGCTGATCCCGGCCGTGCTGGGCGTGGCCCTGCTCGCCGCCGCCTGCGGCGAGAACCCCGCGGGCACCGCCCGCGCCCCCGGCGGCCCCAGCGGCGAGACGGCCATCCAGCTCGAAACCCTCGAAACCACCACCTGCAAGTACGGCGGCGTGTACCCCGACTGCAAGTCGGCCACCGACGGGTCCGGCACCACCACCACCGGCGGAACGACCGGCACGCAGGCCGGCGACCCGACCAGCGGAGGCGGAGGAGGGGGCACGACGACGACCACCACCACGGTGGTCGAGGGCACGTGCAACGCCGAAAAGGACCCCAACTGCAACCAGCCGCTGACCGACGTCGACCGCGAGACGATCAAGAACGCGCTGGCCTCCAACCGGCGGCCGGACAGCGAGTTCACCGACCCCGACGCGAAGGACGAGTGCGCGCAGATGTTCAGCGACTTCAACGCGCAGCTCGCGGCGGGGAACGTCTTCCGCGGCGCCTACGACAACCCCGACACCGCCAGCCACTACGGCGCGGCCTTCCAGGGGAAGATCCACTTCGACCCGAGCGGGCTCGACGCCGCCGCGGCGGGGAACGCCACGGAAGCGAGGGACCTGGCGGTCAGCGCCTTGCATGAGCTGCTGCACGTCCTTGGCTACCATCACTCCGACCCGACCTGGGTCGACCACAAGGACTCGTACGCCGAGCATCCGTTCAGCCGGCTGAACCCGGGACCGAACTCGTGCATCAAGCGCTGATCCGGACGCTGCTCGCCGCGGCGATGACGGTCGTCGTCGTGCCGCGCGCCGCTGCGCAGGGGCTGTTCTCGCGCCCCGGGCCGGCGGCGCTGAGCGCGGTGATGTCGTTCCGCGGCGCGTGGCTGGCCGACAGCACGCGCTTCGACGGATGCTCCGTGGCGCGGCTGCTGGGCCCGCCGGCGGAGTACATGGGCGTCATCCTGCCGCCGATGCGGCGGATGATCGACACCACCGGGCCCTGCGGCGCCCCCGCCGGCGAGCCCGTCCGCCGCGCGCGGCCCACCGTCTGGCTCGACTCGCTGACGGTGGCGGACTCGGTGGCGTACGTGTCCGTGACGGTGCTGCGGGGCGAGCTCACCCACCGCGAGCGGTACACGCTGACGGGCTGGCGGCCGGGGCTCCCCTGGGCGGTGGTGGACATGCACCTCTGGGGCGCGTCGCAGCAGCACTTCCGCCCGCGTCAGGAGAAGGACGGCGCGGGCGCACCACCCTGACCGCCGACATCGCCGCGGTGGGACGATAACGCGAAAGGCCGGGCTCCACGCCCGGCCTTTCGCCGTCTCCGCATCTCCAGCGACGATCCCGATCTACGCAGCAGCAGCCGCGGCCGCGCCCGCCGCCGCGGCGCTGGCGCCGGCGACGGCCTGCTCGTCGGCTTCGGGCTCGGCCGCCGGCTCGTCGTGGATGCAGCGGCTGATGTGCGTGGCCATCACGTCCAGCTGCGAGCGCGAGGGCACCGGCGCCGACGGGTCGGGAAGCTGCAGCGGGAAGGGCGCGCCGTGCGGCACGGGGATCAGGTGCAGGTGGAAGTGGAACACGTCCTGTCCGCCGTCCGTGCCGTTGGGGCTGAACAGGTTCACCGCGCGGCACCCCGTGGCCTTGCGCAGACCGGGGAGGATGCGGCGCGCCACCGCGAAGGTGCGTGACGCCAGCTCCTCGGGCACGTAGAACAGGTTCTTGTAGTGCTCCTTGGGCGCCACGATCACGTGCCCGGAGTGCAGCGGCTGGATGTCGAGGAAGGCGATGATGTCGTCGTCCTCGTGGATGATGCTCACCATCTCGTCTCCGCCGATGATGCGGCAGAACACGCAGGTGGGGTTCTCGTTGGGGTTCGAGGCCACGGCTCCTCCCGGCTGGTGGGTCTGTTCGGTCACGGCTTGCGGGGGTGCAAGAGGCAGGCCCGGGTGGACGAGCGGGACAGATACTGCCACGTCCCCGGAACTGCGACGCAGCCTTGCCAGATGCGGGGGTGGTGACGAGATTCCGCGCTTCTGGTCCGCCGTACCCATCCGTGATCTCCACCGCATCGATGCCGACGAAGCAGACCGCCGGGGCGGGCGCCACCGTCACCCCCGTCTTCCCGCTCATCCTCCTGGAAACCATGCGCGACATGGACCGCCCGGAGGAGTACCTCGAGGGGGAGAACATCGCGGTCAGCATGCCCCGGCGGCTGGGGCTCAGCGACGTGGTGTTCACGCAGATCCACCGCTTCAAGGACGAGGTGAAGCGGAAGCGGACGCAGCACCCCGACGTGGTGGCCGACCTGATCCGCTTGGTGATCCGCCGCCCCGACGCCGACGAGATCTTCGAGGAGGCGGGCCGCCGCGTGGCGCGCCACGCGTGGGGCGAGCGCTCGGCCACCTTCCGGCGGATGGTGCGGCTGCTGCCGCAGGGCGCCCGGCAGCGCTCGGCGCGCAAGGCGGCCCGCAAGCTCTTCCGCCAGCTCGCCGGCGACTCGGAGATGCGGGTGGGGATCAAGCCGGTGGCGCTGACGCTGGAACGCTCCATCACCGGCCGCGCCGACCCGGGCGGCGCCGCGTGCGCCTTCTACGCCGGCGCGCTCTCCGAGCTGGTGACCCAGTACACCGGCCGCAAGCACTCCGCCCGCCACGACCGCTGCGAGACCAGGGGCGGGAAGTCGTGCGAGTGGGTGACGCAGGTGGTGGCGTGAGTGCCGAGCATCGGATTGGGACGGTGGAGAGATTCGGACGGGCGGGTATGAGACGGGCGGGTAAACCCGCGGCTGGAACATTGGGAAGCCTGCTGCGCAGGCTGCGGATCAAGCTACCGCGCGTCAGGCGGAGATCAGAGCCGTCATCCGAAATCCGGGAATAAAGTTGATGCACCCGGACTGATCCCAAGCTGACGTCATCCTGAGGCCGGCCAGACCGTAATCAGCGTCTGCGCAAGCGTTTGCAGGCCGAAGGATCTATAATCGCGGCAGCACGAGATTCGGTGGGACGCACCTATACTTCACCCGGAGTTGGT